>CAKUXN010000033.1 GCA_934700415.1 uncultured Candidatus Saccharibacteria bacterium
TGCTAATGTTTCGAGTTGTATTCTTCAGTTCTAGTAAGGCCGGGGATATAGTTTGTAGGATATAAAACATTGATAATGCCCCTCACTCGGTAGAAGTCCTCTACGAGGATATTCCAATTCGATTGAACAAGGTTCACCATAGAATAAAATAGGCCCGCAGGGTCTAATTTTATTTTATGATAATGCCGAGGGGTGAGAAGAACGCAGTTCGCTCGCCGAAGGCGAATTAGCCGAGCACCAGCAAGGACAAACTCGCACTTCCCTAAAACAACCTCAAACGAATGCCAACAACGCCATATTGAGTTTGTTTTTCCGGAGCATAAAACTCGCTAAGTACGCCTAGCAATTCCTCCTTTGTCATAGAAGCATCTGCGAGAATAGAAATATCGAAATCCTCAAATAATTCCTTAAAAGATTTGTAGCGAAGAAGACCAATGACCTCAGCTTTTAATTTATCATTTTCAGATTTAGAAAATTCAATGATATCTCCAAGTTCTATTTGACTTCGTTTTTCATCAAAAAAGCGAAGTTCGATACGTTTCGTTCCATCTTTTATAAAGTTGAAGTACTTTGGTTACAAATTCATTTCATATGTTTTCATGTTTTTAGTCCGTATATTCAAATAAGAGGGTGCCCCAAGCCTTTTCTGAAGAGCTATCTTCAATCGGTATTTCACACTGAAGAACAAACCCAAGTCTGTCGCTCTCGAATTTTAGTAGATACGGAAAAACATCGAACTCGTAATCACCAGTATAGTCTGTCACGATCAAAATAATTTTCTTATCATCGTGTCCAAAAAGATAAATCCAGGTATCAGGACCAACTTCATAATGGTTGATTTCGGTAGAATCTTCATAAGCATATGCAGACATTACTTCTTTTCGTTCTGTTTTAGATAAATACATATGTCTACTATATCATTTCACTAAACTAACTGCTCGTCGGTGTTCTTCTTTTTATTAAGCGGTTCGAGCCAATGAAAATACATATTCAAATCTATCAAATTCATTAGTTCTTAAGAAATAACTATTATTACATTTTAGCCTATCAAGAATAGTGATCCCTAGTTCATTATTAAGAATTCTCCCCTCGGCATCTGTGTCATCAAATTGATAGTCGCGACATATGAGAATAAAATTATCCTCGGTTCCGTTGTCCAATTTATAAATTTTGCAATCTGGTTCAAAGTCAATCATATCGGTAAAAGTTAGTTTACCATCAAAATCAAATAAGCTTGCGATTTTTTCAACTTCTTCTTTTGATAAGATTTTCATATCTATATTATATAACAAATAAATAAGGATAGCAACTTTCGTCGCTATCCTTTCGAATTATAGGTTGTTTATCTGGTTTTTCTTATCATCCTGATAAAGAGTTTCGTCATGCTCGCGCCAAAACTGGAGTTTGCCATTTACGTAATTAACATGGTTATGCCCAGGGCCATCTGGAGAACCTTTTCCTCCGTAGAAAATTTGAATCTGGTCAGAATTTCCAGAATCACTAACCTTGATTACGGCCGGACGACCGTTGAAGGTGCCACGATAGGTTCCGTTGCGAAGCGAGGAATCTATACAATTTTGAGATCCGTGAGCCTCAAACGCATCCCTATCATAGGTTTTGTTGCCAAACTGATCGAGCACGGTATGACCATGACCGTAACCGTCTCCGTCACCAATGCCACCATGATAAATTTGTACAGTCCCATCAGCCTTTTTCACGATTTTCGCCGTAGGACGTTCACTCCAACTAATATTAGCCTTATCGAGGGTTCTGTCGCGTTCGCGTTTACTGGCTGATTTAATTTCTTCGAGTTTTCTCTGGAATTCTTCTTTCAAGCGAAGATGTTCCTCGTGAAGAGAATCAAATTCAGCCTTAAGACGATCGCGTTCAGCTTTTGCACGTTTAAACTCTGTCTGAATGGATTCATGGCGAGATTTTGCTCGTTCAAAAGCTTCTTTTGCTCTATGGAATGCAGATGAATCGGTTTTTGGTGCGCGCCACTCAGCATTCTGCCTAGCTTCTCTGACCTCTCGAGCAAGTTCGCTGATTTCTGCATTAAGCTCGTCTCTGCGTTCTTTATGCTCGTGTCCTTCCTGAGAATAAACTGGAGCCATTGACTTATCTCCGTGTTCATACTCGGAGCTAGCCTGGTCAAAACAGCTGATCATTTCCTGGTGCTCGCGATCGGCTTCCCATTTTAAGGATTCGATGCGAGAATTGTTGTCGTCGCGGATGCGACTATATTCGTCCCAAACTTCACGATAGTGTTCACTGTTCCTTTGCATTTCTTCGTATTCGTGATTCATTTCTTCTCTAGCAGAAGAACGTTCTTGCCATGCAGATTCCATTTCGTCATGGACATCACTAGCGCGATCTCTCGCTTCCTTGTAGCGCTGAAATGCTGCTTGCTTACGCTGAAATGCGTCTTGTTCTCTGGATTTTAATGAATCCAATTCGTAATTTCTTGACATTCATAACACCAACCTTTCGAAATAGTAATGTACGATAAGTTTTACAACCAAATACTTTTTATATTATAACATTTTATTTATATATTGTAAATGATAATATTAGATTATAAAATGTGTACCGTAGGCTTTTATAACACTGTTATTGTAAGCCCTAAAGTAGAGCCTTAACATTGACATTGGTGGCTCTGTTGTTTGTCCAGGTTGCTAATGTTTCGAGTTGTATTCTTCAGTTCTAGTAAGGCCGGGGATATAGTTTGTAGGATATAAAACATTGATAATACCCCTCACTCGGTAGAAGTTCTCTACGAGGATATTCCAATTCGATTGAACAAGGTTCACCAAATTTTAAAATGAATCCTTAGGATTCTTTTTTTATTAGTTTCAAAAATTCCACTTCATTCATCCGTGAAATACCGAGTTTGTCAGCTTTATCAGTCTTGCTTTTACCAGGTTTTTCACCCACAATCAAAGCTGTCGTATTCCTAGTTACCGACGAAGTAACGGTTGCCCCTAATTCACGCAATCTGTCCTCAGCTTCTTCACGCCCCATCGAAGCCAAAGTTCCTGTTACGATATAAGACTTACCCGCAAGCGGTAAATCGGTTTTTTGTTCATCCTTAGGCCAAACCCCAAGCGATTTGAATTCCTCTAAAAGTTTCACATTTTCTTCATCCGCAAAATATGCCAAAATTGATTCCGCCACCACATCGCCAATATCATTTATTTCTAGTAAATCTTCTTCTGTTGCCACCATCAAATTGTCGAGCGAACCAAATTTGCGAGCCAAAGCCATCGCAGTCTGCGCCCCCACATGACGAATTCCGAGCGCCGTAATAAATTTATTAAGTGACGCTTCTTTCGAGGCATTAATTGCAGAAATCAAATTCTTTGCCGAGAGTTCCCCAAATCCTTCCAAACTTGCAACATCTTCTACTTTTAATCTATACAAATCAGCTACGGACTTCAAAAGCCCTGCATCTACCAATGCAACCACATTCTTTTCGCCCAGCCCCTCTATATTAAGTGCTGGTTTCGACGCATAATATTCCAAGGCTCGTTTCAAAATCAAATCCGACGATTCGCCTTCCACACGATACACTACTTCGCCAGCTAGTCTTACAAATTTAAGCTCTGGGTATTGCGTCTTTAAGGCTTTTTCAAAATCAAATTTATCAGCCCCCTCAGGTCTTAGGGCTACTAGCACTTCTTTAATCTGTGGAATAATATCGCCAGCCTTATAAATAATTACCGTATCACCGATTCTTACATCAAGCCTTGCAATTTCATCCGCATTATGAAGTGAAGCATGTTGAACTGTAGACCCAGCCACTACTACTGGCTCCAAAATCGCTACTGGTGTCGCTGCGCCAGTTCGCCCAACCGAAATCACAATATCACGCACTTTGGTCGTGGTTTCTTCAGCCGGGAATTTAAATGCCACCGCAGCTCGTGGAGTTTTACCTACAATTCCTAGATCATCATATACTTTTCGGTCGTTAATTTTAATCACCATTACGTCCGTATTAAATGGCAATCCCTTGCGATATTCATCCAAATCATCGATATATTCAAATAGTTCTTTCTTTTCAGTTTCCTTAAAAACCTTATCTTCCTTTGACGTCTGAAAACCCAAATCTCTTAATGTTTCATAAGCTTCTTTGTGCGTCGGTAAATTTGGCCTTACTAAATCATACGCCATAAATCTTAACGGCCTAGAAGCTGCAATTTTTGGATCAAGCTGACGAATTGAACCAGCCGCTAAATTTCGTGGATTCGCAAATTCTGGCTCACCCTTCTTCCGCTGCTCTTCTTGTAACCTCTCAAAATCTTTTTTGAAAATAATAATTTCACCCCTCACTTCCACCTCACCCTGCATCGAGATTTTTAACGGAATATTTTGAATCGTCTTTACATTTTGCGTCACGTCTTCACCAACTAAGCCATCACCCCGCGTCACCGCTTGATAAAAAATTCCATCATGATATTTTAGCGCACAAGCTAGCCCGTCCATTTTAATATCTGTAAAAAACTCGTAAACTTTGCCACCTGGCACCAATTTCTCGTTTCTTGAAATCCAATCCAGCACCTCTTCTTTTGAGAACACGTCCGCAAGACTAATCATCCTTTTTTCGTGTGTCACTTTTTCAAATTTATCCAGAGGTCTCCCCGCTACACGTTGCGTCGGAGAGTCAGGCGTAATTAGTTCTGGATATTCTGCTTCTAAAAGCGACAGTTCATGTTTCAGTGAATCTGCGGCGGCCTCGCTCATAATCGATTCATCGAGTACATGATAATGATACCGATAATCGTTTATTAGCTCGCGTAATTTTTCAATTCTTTCTTCTGCTTTAATCTTTTCCATAATCTAGCATCCATCTGTAATATAAATATAAATAGGCTGTAACATAAATACCAGTAAAGCAAGTCATAATCAAAAGGCAAATTGGCACAAACGGGATACCTTCTGTCCATGCGAAATTTTTCATCAAAAGGTCAAATACAATTGGTGGCAGCATTACTATCACCCAAATTACCGCCAGCGCAAATATTAACGCAATAATTCTCAAAATAAATCTAAATCTTCTACCCATCATCAAATCTGAAGCCGTGTGCAGAGCTTTCATTGGATAAAGTCCTGGCGCGCTTACCGCCACAAACGCAATCAAGCTACTCGATAACAAATATCCTGAGATTAGAAGCATTAACGCCGCAAAAATAAAGAACAATAACGCATAAAATGGCGTTGCCAAAAATTCCGTCTGCACGGCTGTCGAATAAACAATTATTAGCAAGAATATTGGGATACATTGAATCACAGCCATCGTAAATATCAAAAATGATGAAATCAATGGCGTCATTGCGTTATATAAAGCATCGCGTAGCTTAATTTTATGCCCTGCTAGGCGATGCCGCAAGATAAAAATTGTCGAAAGCCAAATAATCAAGAATATTAGTACTGCAAAAATCGTTGCCGCTTCGCTAGATTCTCCAGAAAGCCCACCAGTCGTAATTGTAGAAATAAGAAGTAGACCCGCTTTTGCCACATTTCCAATATCGCCAGTTCCCATTTGTTCAGTTGTCTGATCCAAAATATCTTGGAATTGTCGATAGTTAGCTTCACTCATTAACCCGACAAACACCACTGCTAGCAATACAGAGATAACAAGTAACGGTAAAAATAACTTCCAGTTTTTAAAAATAATTTTAAACGTCGCAAAAACATGATGCATAATCCCAGGCACTTCCAAATCTCGTTTATAATCTTCTCGATATGAGCGCCTAAAAGATTTATGCAATTTGACTTTATTCGGACGTTTTTTACTTTGAAAATAATTCTTTATTTTCTTCCACAAACTTACCTTAGTTTTTCCAGAAGTTTTAACTAAAGTTTTAGTAGAGGTTTTTTTAATAGTTTTTTTAGAACGTTTTTTTGCCATGCTCAAGTCTTTCTATTCGCTTTTCAATCGGAGGATGCGTACCAAACAAATCATTAAAAAATCCTTTGCGTAAAGGGTCGTTAATATACATTGAAGCCGCTGCCGTATTTTGGCTTTTCATTGGCTGTGAATGTGCTTGTAATTTTTTCAAAGCTGACACCATACCTTCAGGATAACGTGTAATATTTACCGCTGATGCATCCGCCAGATATTCTCGTTGACGACTTACCGCCATCTGTGCCACAGCTGCCAAAATCGGCGAAAGAATTGCCGCGATCACAATCAAAAGATATCCCATCGGACTACCTTCGTCATTTCGTCTTCTATTCCCATAAAATACCATTCTAAAAGCAATATCAGAGATTAGCCCCACCACACAAACTAAGCCAAACACAATCATCGACACCCGAATGTCATAATTTTTTACATGCGACATCTCGTGCGCCATTACAGCCGTCAGCTCTTTATCGTCCATAATATCCATTAGCCCAGTCGTGGCCGCTACAATAGCATGTTTCGGATCACGACCAGTTGCAAAAGCGTTTGGTGCCTTATCGTTTATAATATATACCTTTGGCATTGGAAGCCCAGTTGTAATCGAAAGATTTTCTACTATATTATATAGTCTAGGATTATCCTTCTTTTTGATAGGCTCTGCGCCAGTCATCATAGTCGCTACCGACC
>CAKUXN010000034.1 GCA_934700415.1 uncultured Candidatus Saccharibacteria bacterium
ACAGCTTCGGCTTTGAGATGGAAAAAGACGCGGCTGGCTGCCGCGCCTTAAACCGTAATTATTATTGTAGGAGGTTTTCACTATGGGTAACAACCTTGAGCGCTGGTATTCAATGAAAGAGATTCTGGAATATTTGGGGGTTAGCCGTGATACGGTTCTCGACTGGATCGAGCGCAGAGAAATGCCCGCCGCCAAAATCGGCAGGCTGTGGAAATTCAAAATCAGCGAAATTGATGCTTGGATGAAATCCGGCGCGGCGGCTGATAAGTAATTAAAATTCGGTGCAGTATGGCACTTGAAAATAAATTGGAATTTACAACTTCTGCCAGCCTTATCCGTAAAGAAGATCACATCAGCGAAGATGAAATCTACAATCTTGCCGGAAAACCCAGACCCGCAAATGTCTCTAAACACCTTTTGAAAAACGCACTTACCGATGATATGGATGGCCGTGAAGTCTATGTGAAAGGCATCGATCACAGCTATTATTACAAGGGATATACAATCTTCAAAATGGAAGAATTATCATAGCGAAACGAGGTGCAAATATGCCGGATAAAAATTGGCAAGGTGAACTTGAAGAATATATAAAGCAAGGCGAACCCAAACGAATCGAAAAAAGCGAAGCCTGGCAGACAGCCATCGGCCTGCAAGCGGTTGACGGACTCAATACGTCCGAATATTTGCTGGATACTGCAAAGGATCACATCGAGGGCAAAATCACCATTGATGAAGCCCAGAAGCGTATTTACAGTTATTATGAACAGAGCTCTGTCCGCACTGAAGCGGAAAACGAAACAAAAGAGGCGGACATTGTCTCGGCAAGAATTACGAAGCTTTTGGGCGAGAAGGCATTTCAGTTCTCTCCTGCCGAGTGGATTACCATTCATCGAAGATTGTTTGAGAATGTATTCGACCACGCCGGTCAGATTCGGCAATACAATATCAAAAAAAGTGAGTGGGTGTTGAACGGCGACACTGTAATTTATGCAGACTGGAACAGCATTAAAGAAACTTTGGACTATGATTTCGCCGCTGAAAAGCAGTTCTCCTATGAGGGGCTGCCGGTTGAAGCAGCGGTAAAACACCTCGCAAAGTTTGCATCGGATATTTGGCAGATTCATCCTTTCGGCGAGGGAAACACAAGAGCCACCGCCGTGTTTATGATTAAGTATATAAAAACCTTTGGCTTTCGTGTCAACAACGATGCGTTCCGTGAAAACTCTTGGTATTTCCGCAACGCATTGGTTCGAGCAAACTATAACGATTTGCCAAAAGGCATTCATTCCACCACGAGATTTTTAGAATTATTTTTCGCAAATCTTCTGCTTGGTACAACACACGAACTGAAAAACCGCTATATACACGTTGCTTTTGTGGATGAAAATGCTTCCCAAAGTGCCACTCTTGAAACTCCAAAGTGCCAATTTGACACTTTGAACTGTTCTTTGGAAGAATTGGCGCTTTTAGAACTGATTGCAAAAAATCCTACCGCTAAACAGCAAGAGCTTGCTGACGCATCAGACAAATCGCTTAGAACGATCAAGCGAATTATGAAGTCGCTACAGGATAAAAACTACCTCCGCCGCGAAAGCGGCAAACGCTACGGCAAATGGGTAGTTTTGGTTTAAATCGTAAGAATATACCGTTTAAACAACTTGAGGAGGATTATTCTATGAATAGCTCATTGATTAAACAATATATTGATGATCAGCCAATTAAGGTTGTCACAAAGTTTGACTTATCTACTGGCAAGTTGGCCTATGATAAGATTGTGCAATGTCAAAAACGTACTGATGCCAAACCCGAAGAGCTGTGTCGTGCATATTTGCTAACCAAACTTGTAAACGAGCTTGGTTATGATCCTGATAAAATTGAAATTGAGCATGAGTATACAGCTGGACGTCCGCATACAAACACAAGCCGTATTGATATTATTGTGCGTGATGCAAATAGTGATGCATTTTTATTTATTGAGGTAAAAGCCCCTGAGGAATACCACACAATTGATAGGGATAATACTATTGAAGAGCAATTGTATAAGGTTTCCTTTATGGAAAAGGCAGAAGGTCACAAGGTTAAGTATTTAGTTCTATACACGACATCAGAAGCAGGCGGAAATATATATGATGAGTGTATGATTATCGATACAGAAGCCTATCCCACATATGCTGATTGGGAAGAAGATCGTAACTGCACAAACGATTTACCGGCAAGATATGGCAAAGCACAAAAAACACCTTATGCTAAAGCTTCACCAAAGGATCTTGAAATAAACCTTTCACATGAAATGTTAAATCAGTTGCAAACGGATTTACACAATGTCCTCTGGGGCGGTGGGGGCACCGATGATAATGAGGTCTTTGCTTCTTTAACCAACTTGATTCTTGCCAAAATTCAAGATGAGGATGAAAAAGAAGATGGAGATATATACGATTTCCAATCATTAACATTTGAAAAAGACGGTGACGAGGCATTCGAAACGAATGAGAAACTCTTTGAAAGAATTAACAATCTTTATCGTCGTGCACTTAAATCGAAACTTTATATTTGGGATAAGGAAGAATTAGGCAAATCTTATGTTATTGACACCAAAAAGTTTTCACTTTCAAAATTAAAATACGCCGTCCAAAGAATGGAAGGTTTATCTTTTGTGGACGGCAAAAACAGTTTAAGTGGAAAAGATATTTTGGGTGATTTTTTTGAGGGAATTATCAGAAATGGCTTTAAGCAGAGCAAGGGGCAATTTTTTACGCACATCAATATAGTTAAATTTATGCTTTATGCTATACAGGCAGATAAACTTGCAATTAAAAGAATCAGAGAAGATAAAGAAATCCCCTATATGATAGATCCCTCTGCCGGAAGCGGTACATTTTTAATTGAATATATGAAATTCATTACTGAAAACATGAAATATAGAAACCAAAACAGCGATGGATATAATGCCGCTTTGGGAACAGCAAGGTCTGTCAAAGATAAGGTTTTGTCCGATTGGTTCTATCCTACCCATCGTGAAAACAAATGGGCGCAAACATACATATACGGATCCGAAATCAACTTTAACCTTGGTACTGCCGCCAAAGTTAATATGATATTACACGGAGATGGTTCTACCAATATTTTTGTAAAAGATGGTCTACTTCCTTTCGCTAAATACGAAAAAGAAACTTCTCCAAATGCTATGAAAGGAAGCCGTAAAGACAAATTATATCAAAATAGAGAGGTAAATGGACAATTTGACTTAATTCTAACCAATCCTCCTTTTAGTGTCGAACTTGATAATGATACGAAAAAGACAGTCAAAAAAGATTTTATGTTCGGTGAAAAAAAGAATTCGGAAAACTTGTTCATCGAACGTTGGTATCAATTGCTCAGAGAAAATGGTCGTTTAGCTGCGGTTTTGCCCGAAAATGTTTTTGATACCACAGAAAACAAATATATAAGATTGTTCTTATATAAGTACTTCAAAATCAAAGCGGTAATTTCGTTGCCACAAATTACTTTCGAGCCCTACACTTCAACCAAAACGAGTATACTTTTTGCACAGAAGAAAACAAAAGAAGAAATTACTGAATGGAATAGTGCGTGGGATCATGCTACTAAAGAATGGCAGCAGTTAAAAACCCGAGTGGAAAATCTTATTGCTGTAGCTGAAGGCAAAAAAGAAAAAAACAAGTTACCCTCTATAAGACATTTGACACCTGACCAAGAGCTCTTGGTTATAAAGAGAATGTTGAAAGCATTTATTACTCCTAACGATTTTGGATTAACAACAAAAGAATTGATAAGCAAATACCACTCTGAATTACAACTGTTATGTTCCTTTGATAAAGACACGAAAGATTCTTTCGGACATGTAAATACTTGGTGGGTATTTGGAGAAGTTGCCCGCAAAATAAACTATGATGTATTTATGGCAGAAGCTCAAAACATTGGCTATAAGAGAACAAAGCGTGGCGAACGCCACATGCCAAATGATCTTTATCGAGAAAGCGAAGGAAAAATAATAATCGATGACGGCAATTGCGAGAGTATTCTTGATTGCATGCGTAATCTGATTTGGGAATGATAGATATGAAAGCAAAAACCATCAATATTAGCAAAATTGCCGAAGAACGGACCTTAAGAACAGATTTTGGATTTCATAATCATTTTTCTGATTTCGACAAAACAAAGGCGTACTATGACTTTGATGATCTGTTTGACATTGTTGATACAAAATATGATTATACAAATCTTCAAGGGGATTTCCTCTATTGTCAAATCGGTGATGTCACCAAATTTGGGGACGCATTGCCTGTATGTTTAAATTTTGATAACCGAAATCTAATTGACGAGAATTATTATAAAAAAATAGAGAAAGGAGACATCATCAAAGTCAATAAAGATGATATATTGATCTCCTTTTTATTGCCTCAAGACATTTCAGTTATCGGAAAAATCCTACGGATAACTCCAAATATGTCTAATGTGTTTTTTACAGACGCTTTTATTCATATTGTTCCTAAAAAAATGCCCGATGTTTTATATTACTGCTTAAAAAGTATCTTTTATAAAGATATCGTTTTTGTTTCTCGAATTCGAAAAGGATATACCGGATATGCAACCTTAGATGATATCGATTTAAGGCAGATAAAATTCGATAAAAAACTCATCGACAAGTTAGATGACAAATATGCCTTTTTGAGCGAGAGAATAAAAGCTATTGAATATGAAATTCTCGGGCTATATTCAAAAATATTACCGGAATCAAAAATAATAGACGAGGTGTTCGGACGAGAATTTAAATTCAACAATGATGAACTAAGTCAATTAAAGAAGATCAAAAAATATCGTAGTGGTCTTGATGTTTTTTCTAACAATCCCGACTTGCGATTTAGTGCTAAATTCCATCGAGAATCCGGTTCCTTTGTGATGAAACATTTAGCAGAAATGACAAGCAAAAAGATTAAACATTTTTTAGCTGAACCGATCGTGCTGGGAGCAAGTGTTTCTCCTGATGATTATTCAGAAGAAGGAACATTTAAATACATTTCGATGGCAACGATCAAAAATTGGCGCTTTGATGAAAAAGATGCTCATACCGTATCGAACGATTACGCTAAGACTAAGGAAGCAAAGATTGTAAAAAAAGATGATATAATTATGGCACGTTCGGGTGAGGGCACTATTGGTAAAGTTGCGTTGATTTCGAACGATAGCAATGGAATATTCTCTGACTTTACTATGAGGATCAGATTGAGAAACTACAACTCGGAATTTGCTTACTATTATTTCAGGACAAGCTATTTTCAATACCTTATTGAGATTTATAAAAAAGGGTTAGGAAATAATACGAACATTTTCCCGATTGTAGTTCAAGAGTTTCCTATGCTTAATATTTCGCCTGAAGAACAGCAGCGGATTGTTGATAACATACATTCTGAAATCGCCAAGCAGGCCGAAATCAAAACAAAAATCTCAAAATGTAGAGCAAAAATAGATGAACTCATTAAAAGCACACTTATTAACGATAACTAAGTTTTTCAAGGAGAAAAACAAATGCTAAAAGAAGACGGTGCTATCACCATCTTTGCAAGGAGAAGACGCCATGCATAACGCATTAAAAGAAAAACTGGCCAGGGGCGCACGGCCCCTCGGCACCTTTGTGGGCACCGGCAGCGCCGCCGTGGTGGAATGTCTGGGCTGCGCCGGCCTGGACTTTGTGATCCTGGACAACGAGCACAGCCCCGTGGAGGCGGAGACCACCGCCGCCATGGTCCGCGCCGCCCAGCTGCGGGGCGTGACGCCCCTGGCCCGCGTGCGGGAGATCAGCCGCCCCGCCATTCTGAAGCTGCTGGACGTGGGCGTGGAGGGCCTTATCATCCCCGACGTGCGCAGCGCGGAGGATGTGCGCCGCATCGTGTCCTACGCCAAGTACGCGCCGGTGGGACAGCGGGGCTTCTGTCCCTCCCGCAAGGACGGCTGGGGCACCGATCCCCAGGGCAGCGTGCTGGACACCATGGCCCATTTCAA
>CAKUXN010000035.1 GCA_934700415.1 uncultured Candidatus Saccharibacteria bacterium
ATATAAGTTAATAAAAGGCAATTTTTCAAACTAAAAACTCTTTATATATATAGTATATATATAATATATGAGTTTAGGAGTGAAATAAGGAAGCTTTTTCGTAGAGTTTTTCGACGATTTCATTGAAAACTTCTTCACGGGATTGGTTGCCATTAACTTTGATTAATAATTCCAGTTCTTCGTAATGGTTTAGCACTGGAATGGTCTTAGAACGAAACTCTGTGAGACGAGTGCGAAAAGTTTCAATGTCGCTATCGTCTTTACGCTCGCCGCGATCATTAAGAGTCTTAGCGGCTTCGAAGCGTTTTTCAACGTCGGCTTCGGATATTTCAAGTAGAATAACGGCTTTGATATCGTGACCAGCGCCAGCTGCGGCGGTCATGACGGCAGTTTCTTCACCATACCAGCGTCCAATTGAAGATAGAATTAAAGGGTGGTTGAACAAATCTGGTCGTTCAAAATATGGTAAAACCCACCCATAAAAGACATTGGTTGGGATAAGCGCGCCATGCTCGGAATAACCTTGATTAGTTTCGGCTTCTTTAGTACGAATGATCAAACCTGAAGATAAGAATTTGGCGTCTAAGGCTTCAGCTAATTTTAAACCTTGAGTGTCTTTGCCAGACATTGGCAAACCAAAAATATTAATAGAGCCCGTACCTAGCCAAGTTTTGATTGTAGAAATTTTGTTATCCATATCAATAGTATAACACGTTATGTTTAACAAGGTTAGCTATGGACCAATTTATGTTCGCCATCGCTAACTACATTAGACCATATTTGGCACTATTGACATGCGAGTGCTAATTTCATATAATTAAAGTATGGAAATATCGGAACGGCAAAGACAAATTTTATGTCAAATTATCGAGGAATATGCCGAAACGGCGTCACCTGTTGGCAGTGTGACGATGGCGAAGCTTTTTAATGTTTCGCCTGCGACGATTCGGGCGGAAATGGCGCGACTTGAGGCGCTTGGATTAATAGCGCAGCCACATACTTCGGCCGGAAGAGTGCCAACTGATGCTGGATATAGATTTTATGTAAATAATCTTGACGGAACGAACGAAATAAATGAAGATGAAGCCGAGCGAAAATCTTTAGAGCGTGGCGCTCATGCACTGGAGGTACGAATTTCTTCACAATCACGCGTAGATTCGGCGATTCGTGGGGCGGTGGATGCGCTGGTTGAACTAACTGGTAACCTTGGTCTGGCTACGATTGATGGGCAATTGTATCTATCTGGTATCTCACGTTTATTTACACAGCCAGAATTTGGTGATACGAGAAGAGTGCAGGCCGTTGCGAAGCTATTAGATAATCTTGAGCCGTGGCTTCGTGAAGCAGCTCCTGGTGAGGCTTTGAACATTTTTATTGGGCAAGAAAACCCAATCGGCAAAAATTCAGAGGTATCGTTAATTATTTCAAAATTTAGATCGCCATTTTCTGATCGTAGCTACATCGGAGTATTGGGGCCAACACGCCAAAATTATATTAAAGTAATGTCACTAGTAAGGCACGCTGGACAAGTGCTAGAAGAAATTTTATAGATGGAGGATAAAATGAAGGAGAAGAAAAAAGAGCAAGAAGAAAATGAGGCAAAGATTGTAGAGTTAACAAATGACTTACAACGGACGCGAGCGGATTTCGAGAATTTTAGAAAACAGGTGGAAGCTCAAAAGGAAAATGTGAAAAAAGCTACTAAGCTCGCAACGGTGTATAAGGTTTTGCCACTTCTTGATGATATTGATAGAGCCTTTTTAAGTTACGATGAGTTGGCGCCACTTAAAAAGTCTTTAGAAAAAACTTTAAAAGATTTGGCTTTATCTAAAATTGAATCCAGTGAGGGAACTGAATTTAATCCAGACATACATAATGCAGTGATGGTGGAAGGAGATGGTGAAAAAGAAATTGTGGCTGAGACTTTGCGACCAGGCTATTATTATGATGGTGAGGTCTTAAGAGAAGCGATGGTGAAAGTTAAGAGAGTATCTTGATAAAACCCTGATAAAGTGATAAAATAATATAAATTAGTAGAAAAGGATTAAAATGGCTGAATATAAATTGAGCTTAGAGAGGCGTGAGCTGACTGGTAAGAAACTAAAAGGTTTGAGAGCTAGCGGTCTGATCCCGTCAGTAATATATGGTGGTAAAGAGCCGGTATTGGCTGCTTCTGAATATGTAGTAACAGAAAAAGTTTTAGGTCAAGCAGGCTATCACTCACCAATTGATCTTGATGTAGCCGGCAAAAAACATCTTGCAATTGCGAAAAATGTGCAAATTGACCCAGTTTCTCGTAAAATTGTGAATATTGAATTCCAGGCAATTTCGGCAAATGAAGTAGTAGAAGCTACTACGCCAATCGTGATAGTGGAATTTGAAGCTTCAGAAGCATCGAAGATTTATCACTTTGCGATGACGCAAGCCCTAGAGGAAATTGATGTAAAGGCGAAGCCAGCAGATCTTCCAAAGGAATTAACAGTTGATGCATCACAACTTAAAAATGTAGACGATAAATTAACAATTGCAAACATTGTTTTGCCAAATGGCGTAGAGTTTGCCGATAAAGAATTGGACACTGAACAAGTAGTTGCGTCGCTTTACGATCCAGTAGCAGAAGCTGCAGCACGTGAGGCTGAAGAAGCTGCTGAAACCCCAGTTGAAGTGGCAGATGTTCCATCCGATAATGGTTCTAAGCCAGAAGAAACAGCGGAAGAAGCTAAATAATTATAAAGCTTTTGAATTTGCGATGAGCCTGTCAAGAAATGCTTGGCGGGCTTTTTCGTTATTATTGCTGTCACCATTCCAGGCGTGAAGAGCCGGATCTTGGAGGGCGCGAGCAAAAGAGAAAGTGACTGGCCAAGGGAAGGGGCCATTTTTAAGGACGGCGGCTAAATTATCAGTTGCTTGTTCTGGGGTTTGACCGCCAGAAAGGAAGACGACACCAGCTAAATTTTCTGGGACATGGTTTTTAAGGACTTCGGCGGTGGCTCGACCGACTTCTTCTGTAGTAGACGGAGTATTAAATCTCTTACCAGCTAAGATCATATTGACTTTTAGAATGCAGGCCTTCAAATTAACGTCGTGTTTTCTGAGCTCACTAAATAGGCTGTCGAGAATATTACCGGTAACTTCAACATTTTTTTCGATGGAGTAATCACCATCATAGACGACTTCTGGTTCGACGATTGGTACAATGCCGGCGGATTGGCACATATAAGCGTATTCAGCTAAAATGCGACAGTTTTCGGTAATAGCGTCTGCGGTGGGCGTAAGAATTTTACCATCGTTTGAAACGGTAAGATTAAATGCGGCGCGCCATTTAGCAAAACGAAGACCCATTTTATAATATTCACGTAGGCGTCCTGGTAGGCCGTCTAGACCTTTGGTGTAAGTTTCTTCGGAACCGCTAAATTTTTCTAACCCTTGATCAACTTTGATACCTGGTACAATACGACGGGAAATTAAATAGTCAACGACGGTTTGCCCGTCATCTACAAAATCACGAACTGTTTCATCAAACAATATGACACCCGTGACATAATTTTCGATATTTGGAGTGGTGAAGAAAATATTGCGATAATTATGGCGATTTTCAAAAGTATCTTCTATATTTAATTCGGCAAATTTCTTTTTAATGGAACCGCCAGATTCATCAGCGGCAAGAATGCCTTTTTTGGGGACTACTAAACTTGCGGCGATGAGTTCAAGATTTTCTTCAGGTAAACTAGAAAGAGATTTAAGTTCAGTTAAGCTTAATACGGAGTCGAGATTGGAATTTTCAAGATTGGCGCGAGCCATTTTGAGACTATCTTCTACAGTGTTGCCTAGAATGAAACTACCAAGGATGGTAGCAGCAGCAATTGAGTAAGCTGAAAGATGAGTGAGTTTGTCGATGCGTTCTAATGTAACTGGTTCGGTGATGTTTTTGAAAGATAAATCTTTGTCGGATAAATAAATTGTTTTTTCAAAATCAAGTTCGGGAGATTTTTTTTCGCTAAAAGTTAAGGTGGCGCGATGATTTAGGTTGCTTAAATACGGATCATCAGGATTTTTTAAATAGACAATAAGTTTGATATTTGGATTATTCTCTAAATAGGCAGCAATTTCTGCGGCGGTAGATTGAGTAATAACTGCAGAACGGTCGATATATAAGTAATCTATGGGTGCGGTAGGAACTTTGAATGTTGTGTGCTCAAATTCACTAGGTACCAAATAGCTAACATTGTCATCTGTAATCAAAATATAACGATATGATTTCGCAAAGAAAGTGGTAGCTTTTTCGGTGTCATTTAAATTAAAATCGGAATTCGAAATAGTGGCGTTTAATTCCATTTGTTTTAAAACTTGCATGGAAATAGCTGCACCGCCGAAGCTGCTATGTCGATTATAAAAATGATGGATAGAGGAATTAAAGCCTAGGTTTAGCCATTTGGTATTGTGTTTATCGGTCTCGAACTTCTCGGTACGATCGTCAAGGTTAAGATAGACGTCTTTGATGACGCTGCCCACTATTAAAATATTCATGCTTATATTATAACACGCCAAGAATGCCACGCAAGGCGTAAGCAGTGTCTTCGTGATTTCGTACTGTGATGGTATCGATGCCCATTTGAACAACTGGATAATCGTTGCCTCCAGGTTGAGTCATATCACCGAAGTAGAGAATATCTTCTTTTTTGACATTAAGTTCTTCTAAAAGATGGGTCATACCAAAGACTTTGTTCATGCCAGGAATCATGGCATTGATAGAAGTGGTGCCACCAATTTCATAATCGAATTCTGGTGCGAGTTCTTTACAACGGGCGACAATTTTTTCGCGTTTTTTGCAATCAGGGTCCCAAGCATATTTGGCTTCGGTGCCAGCTTTTTGACCCAGTGCAGAGAAAGTGACTTGAGAAAGGCGATTTTCGATAATTTCATCACCTGCTTGAAGCTTATCGGCTTCCCAGAACCCGAGTTCCTTTGCGGCCTGTTCAATAATCTGGCTAATTTTTGCAACTTGCTCGTCGGTGAGAGGAAAATTATAAACTTGCTCCCAGTCCGTACCATTATGACGGTAGTATTGAGTGCCTTGTGCGACAAATAAATGAAGATGTTTTAGAAGCTCTGGAGAATTATCTGGCAAACGATCGACGATTTGAATGAGAAATTGGTCGAATTTTTGGCCAGAAATCGGGCATACTTCAAAATGTGCGAGACATTTTACAAGTAAATCAGCGATTTCGTCCGTAATAGGAGTCTTTGCCACATTTAAAGTTTGGTCTATGTCAAATGCTAAAACTTTTTTCATAATACTTTGATTATAGCATGTTATAATGAGGTTATGAAAACTTATATCGTGGGCAATTGGAAGCTGAATTTTACGGTCGGTGAGGCTTCTATTTATCTTCATAAATTGCAGAAAAAAATTCCGAATTATCGGGATGTGGAAGTGGTGATAGCGCCTTCGGCGTTGGCTTTGCAATCTTTATCGCTACAAATTGATCGTCACAAAATGAAATTATCGGCACAAAATGCATTTTATCGAGATTACGGGGCTTATACTGGCGAGATTTCTTTTGCGCAATTAAGAGGGCTAGTAGATTATTGTATTATTGGCCATTCTGAAAGACGATATATTTTTGGCGAAAACGATAAAATGATTCAGAAAAAAGTTGAAGCTTCTGTGCGTAATAAAATTACGCCGATTTTGTGTGTAGGTGAAACGGAATCTGAGCGAGCGTTCGGCGAAACTACCGACGTAATCCGCGATCAGGTGCTAGGAGGACTTGCTGAAGTGTCAGAAGAAGATATTGATAAGGTGATTATCGCTTACGAGCCAGTTTGGGCAATTTCGTCCACGAAAGCTTCAAAATTGGCGACTCCAGATGAAGTTTCTGAATCAGTGAAAATTATACGAAAAATTTTGACAGAACTTTATAGCAAAGAAATTGTTGAAAAAATTCCGGTGCTATTTGGTGGGAGTGTGAATCCTTCAAATGCGGGGGCGTATCTTACTGTAC
>CAKUXN010000036.1 GCA_934700415.1 uncultured Candidatus Saccharibacteria bacterium
CGTCGAGGTACGTTCCCGCGGGGCAGTCGTGCTCGCGGTCACGAATGAGGACAATACAGAGATCGAGAAGAATGCAGATTATGTGATCTACATTCCGCAGACGAATAAGTATTTCACGAATTCACTCGCCGTCATCCCGCTGCAGCTGTTCGCATACTATGTATCCGTCGGCAGAGGATGTGATGTGGATAAGCCGCGAAACCTCGCAAAATCAGTGACGGTAGAGTAAAATTAAACTATGCGGAAAAAGTCCGATTTTATTCTGAGATTTAGTTTGATTGTGGGGGATGCGCTGGTGCTGATACTCTCCTTTGCTTTTGCATATTTTGTACGCGTGCATGTAGACCCGAGACCGTATGAATTTGAGTCACAGCTTCTTGATTTCACAACGACGGTGGCGCTTTTGGTACCAGTGATGTTAATAATTTTGGCGGCACTAGGACTTTATAAGAAGTCGATTTTTCTTGGCAAAACAAGACTACCAGAGTGGGGAAGATTGCTACTGGCAGCGGTTCTTTCGGTATCCTCTCTCATTGTGTACGATTTTTTCAAAGGTGACAATGTATTTCCAGTGAGAATTATGGCCCTAATGGCAATGTTATTCTCATTTATATTTTTGCTGGCGGAGAGAATTTTGGTACGATTTGCCGTGCGGATGATTTTTAGGAAAGCTTATGGCGTAAGGCGAGTAATAATAATAGGAAAAAGTAAAAATACCGAATATTTGGCGGATTATATTACTTCTACGCCAGAATCTGGATACAGACTGGCTGGTGTGGTGGCGGGGAAGAAATACATCCCGAAAGATTTAAAAACACATCAATATTCGTCTTTAAAGGAAGCATTAAAAAAGGCAAAGGCAGACGTGATTTTTCAAACGGACGAAAAGGCAACCGAATATGTGTACAAACAAGCAGTACAAAGACATATGGTATATTATTTTGTGCCAAGCGAGTCTAGCTTGTCGTCGCATTTTGGCGAAATGGAGCTAATCGGTAACGCACCAGCGGTGATGGTGATGACGACGCCGCTAGCGGGAGGGTATGCAGTGATTAAGCGATTATTTGATATCGTTTTTTCGCTTGTTGCGATTATACTTGCGGCGATACCAATGGCCATTATTTGGTTAATTTCAAAATTATCAGACCCGAAGCATTCGCCGATTTATGCCGATGAGCGCTTGACCCAGTATAACCGAAAATTTAAATGCTATAAGTTTCGTTCGATGAAGCCAGAATATAGTGGCATGCCAGCAGAAGAGGCTTTCACTAAAATGGGCAAGCCGGAGCTAATTAAAAAATATCGTGCGGGCGGTGATTATATGAAGAACGATCCACGTATTACGAAGCTTGGTAAATTTATCCGTAAAACTTCACTCGATGAATTGCCGCAATTATTTAATATTTTGAAAGGTGACATTTCTTTGATTGGACCAAGAGCATTACTTCCTGGAGAATTAAAACATTACGGTGATAGGTCGTTGATTCTCACGGTGAAATCAGGGCTTACGGGCTTGGCGCAAGTATCGGGTAGGCGAGATATTCCGTTTGAAGAGAGAAGAGCGCTTGATATATATTATGTGATGAATTGGTCACTAATGATGGATACACAGATTTTCTTCAAGACGATTGCGACAGTACTTAAACGAGATGGGGCCAAATGAAAGTTGCGCTAGTATGTGATTGGCTCACTAATGTTGGTGGAGCCGAGAAGGTGCTCCTTGATATTCATCGACTTTTTCCGAAGGCACCAATTTATACTTCACAGTACGACCCGAAGGGAATCGATTGGTTCAAAAAGGCGGACGTGAGAACGAGTTGGATGCAAAAACTTCCAGCGTCGTGGCGAAGGATTTTGGGCCCATTTAGGCAGAGATATTTTTCGCATTTGGATTTATCGGAATATGATTTAGTGATTTCGGTGACAGGCGCAGAAGCGAAGGCCGTAAAAGCACCAAACGGAATTCATATTTCGTATTGCCATGTGCCGACACAGTATTATTGGCAAATGTACGAGGATTATGTAAAAAACCCAGGATTTGGAATACTAAACCCCTTTATCAGATTTTTCTTTCGATTATTGATGAGACCTTTAAGACGGGCGGATTTAAAGTCGGCCAGAAAAGTAGATTATTTTGTTACAATTTCTGATTACGCGAAAAGACAAATCAAAAAATATTATGGAAGGGAAGCAGTGGTAATCAATCCACCGGTGGAGACAAAAGAATTTTCTGATGCTTGTGGAAAACCTGTGGAAAACTATTATATTATAACCTCAAGGCAGGTGAACTGGAAAAGGATTGACCTTGCAATAAGGGCAATCCAAATGACGCAGCGCCAGCTAGTGATTATTGGTGAAGGGCCCGAACATAAGAAATTGGCAAAAATGGCAAAAGGTGACAATAAGATTAAATTCTTAGGGCTGATGGAAAAGAAAGAATTAGCAAAACATTTGGCTAAAGCTAAGGGGTATCTTTTCCCAAGTATGGAGCCATTTGGGATTGCGCCAGTGGAAGCGATTGCTGCGGGATGTCCAGTGATTGCTTATTATGAAGGTGGAGCGAGCGATTACGTAAAGGATGGTGTGAACGGCGTGTTTTTCGCTGAACAGACCGCCAAATCACTTGCAGAGACAATTCTGAAATTTGAAAAAATGAAATTTAATCGGAGTAAAGTTTCAAAGTCGGTAACTAAATTCTCGCAAGAAAGATTCGATAAAGACCTCAAAGATTTTATAAAAAAATGCGAAAAAAAGCATGGGAAGAAGTAATTTCCTGCTTAAAATATATCGTGCGCTAATATATATATTGCCTGGAATTTTGTTCTTTTCGTTCTTTCCGGTGATTAAAATTGGGGCGAACGAATCGATGAATTATGAGTTTTCCCTGCCACTTTTTTGGCTAATAGTATTTGACGCAGGAGCGTTTGTCCTTTTGGTGCAAAAGAAAAAGATACTAGAAGTATTTAAGGGTTGGAGATTTTTGCTATTCCCTTTGTTCGTAACTTTGTCGGTGGTATGGTCGGAAAATATAGTGCGGGGAGTGCTGACGGCTGGGGTGATGTGGCTGATATGTTTTGCGGTGTTTGCTCTATGGATTTTACGCGAAGAAGTGAAAGATGAAAAGTTTTCGCGGAATTTTTGGAAATGGTTTTTTGGAGTTTCACTTGTAGTGTGCTTGTGGTGTTTTTTGCAATGTATTTTAGATGTGGCGGGAGTATCGAGAGAATATACTTTGATGTGTGCAGGATGCACATCGTATAGCTTTGGCTTCCCACATCCAAACGGGTTTGCCGTGGAACCGCAATTCATGGGGAACTTACTGCTGGCGCCGATAATTGTAAGTGGGTGGATGATGATAAAACAGAAAAAGAAATATTCGGTATGGCTGTTTTTGTGTTTTACTGCAACGCTGTTTTTGACGTTTTCGCGGGGGGCGATTTATGCGTTTACCGTAGCGATAATATTTATGAGTGTAATGATGGTGGTAAAGGAAAAGAAGAAACGTAAGAAAACGATGAAGCGTGTAAGCTTGACGCTTCTTACGACGGTAATTGCTTTTATCTTTACGCTTAATTTGCAGGGAGTTTTTGCGCAAGTAGGACCGACAAATGATACTTATAAGTCGGGAGTGACAAAGGTATTAAATCATTTAAGCTTAGGGATCATTGATATAAGAGAACAGAAAGTAGAATCAGATGATGGGATTAGTGAAAAAAATGAGATAACTGCTGATGAAAATGAGGCGATTTTTGACGGCTATGTGGAAGAGTCTACGGAAATTCGTAAAATGCTGACAAGAAATGCTTTGACTGTGTGGCGAAGCGATTTTAAAACGATATTAGTAGGGGTGGGGCTAGGCGGAGCGGGTCAAGCAATGTATAAAGCTGGGCTAATTGGCTCGCCAAAGGAAATTGTGCAAAATCAGTACGCGAGCCTACTTTTAGAAATAGGTGTGGTAGGAATATTATTATTAATATATATGGTGATTTTGCTCTTACGAGCGGTAATTAAAATGCCGATGGCGGCTGTGATTTTGACTTTGGGGGTAGCTTATGGAATAACGCTGGTATTCTTCGCGGGGCTTCCGAATGCATTGCATATATATTTGTTGCCAATTTTGCTTGCTTTATTTTAAATTATATTATAGTATAAGTATAATAGAATAATGGCCATATATATGCATAAGTACAAAATATCTAGTAAATACAGATTGTCCGAGCAATCATTTTCTTCATATCTTCTGACTGGCATCCCCCTTACTCTTACTCTTCTTTCAGCCTCTATTTTTACCCTGCCATCTACTCATGCAGATGCAAGCGTAGTAGATGAAATCAACATCACAGTCCCAGTCTCCTGTTCACTCACTGGTGTAGTAGATACTGTTCACAATGCAGAAATTCTAAATGGCACTTATTCTAGTACTACTAATGCTAATGGTATAGGACAAACTACTCTTACTACTTATTGTAATGATAACTCAGGCTTTGCAATTTATGCTATTGGATATACCAACAATGAATATGGCAATACTAAACTATACTGGAGTGAAGCTCCTAATACTGACCCTACTCTTAATGCCATAGATACAGGTATCTATACAGCAGGTACTACCACTTCCTCTACTTGGTCTATGAAGCTAAATAGTAACCCAGGTACCTATGCTCCTATTATAGTAGGTAGTAGTAATGATACAGAAAAGGAAACAAATACACCAGATTTCTCTAACTTCACAGAAGTACCAACTGAATACGCTAAAGTAGTTTACTTTAATAGCTCTACTGGACAAACTACAGGACAAGGCTCTAGCCTTACTACTACCTATGATGCTTATATATCAAACACACAACCAGCTGGTACTTATACAGGACAAGTGAAGTATACACTAGTACATCCAGCATTAGCTCCAGCACCAGTAGTATGTAGACCAGAAGGTACTACCATTACTACCATTGCTTGTATGCAAGACATCACAGCAACAAATAAAACTACCATACTTGCTTCTATGACAGAAGATGCTGATTATACATTAAAAGATAGTCGTGATGGTAAAGTCTATCACATTGCAAAACTCAAAGACGGTAACATCTGGATGACACAAAACCTAGATCATGACATTGTAGCTACAGCAGACTTCTATACTAACGAGAATACAGACATTGGCTATAACGCTACTACCGGACAATACGAAACAACTTCCTGGACACCAAGCTCAGCTACTATGACAAATGCTAGTAGCTGGGTAGGTTCTAGCACTGCTCCACAGTCCTATGACCCAGGAGATTTATACTGGAATGGGACAAAAAGTGACTCCAGTGACTGGAACGAATACAATAACACTTGTACTTGGAATGATGAGCTCAAAAAAAATGAAAACTGCGATGAATCTAAGAACCCAATCTCTACTTACACCACTGTTTCTGGTACACCAATCCCACAATATCATCTAGGTAACTTCTATAACTTTACAGCAGCTCTTGCAATGAATGATAGCTCTTCATATACCACAAGTGGAACTTTAATAGAACAATCCATCTGCCCAGCTGGCTGGACACTACCACGTACAGGTAATGGTGAAGATACCTTCTATTCTCTATGGAATAAATACAATTTAATAGTAAAAAGTTATATAGATAGTAATGCTAACAATATTCATGATACTAATGAAACAGCTTTGTGGACGAGTCCACTTTACTTCGCCCCTAGTGGG
>CAKUXN010000037.1 GCA_934700415.1 uncultured Candidatus Saccharibacteria bacterium
TTCATGCTCTGTGCCCTCCAATCTCAGCGTTTCTTTTTCTAGTTGTAGCACCATCCTCAAAATCAATCCCTCGAAGTATGGCGTTCTTCCCATATTTATTCTTAATCTTAATAATAGCTTCTTGACGTTTCTTATCACGCGTTAGCTTCTGCTTTTCAGCTTCGTAATCAGTAAACATATCTAGTTGTTTAAGTATTTTTTCGCCTTTGTCAATTCGTGCATGGTTGGCCACCACATACATTCTTCTAACTTTCAAATTAGGATCAGAAATCTTGTCAAACAGCTCAGCAGTTTTCTTCATAAAAACTTCTGATGAATTAGTAAAAAATCCCAAGCCAATAGTACCATGTGCAGGCTCAGGCACGAGACGACCATAAGAATCTTTTTTAATGGACCCAGCATAACCTTTTACACTAGAAATATCATAACCGACTGTAATCACGATTTGATCTGCAATAATTTGCTTTTGTTCTAATTCAAGTGCTAATTGTTCAGACATCTCTAGAATTGCAATCCGTGCTTGCTTTATATTATATGGTTCAGACAAAACTTGGCCCGAAGACACACTATGATTATCGCTTCGATAATTTTTAATATCCGAAATTTCCGTCGGCTCATATCCCCAAGCATGATCAATCAAAAGCTCAGCATTTATCCCAAATTCTTTATATAATTTATCTGAGCCAGATAAAGAGTATTTAGCTAAATCTCCCATTGTATAAATACCCATACGGGAAAGTTTTCTAGAAATACCTGGGCCCACACGCCAAAAATCTTTTATAGGTTGGTGGTCCCACAGCAGTCTACGGTATGATATTTCGTCAAGCTCCGCAATTCTCACTCCATCTGTATCGGCGGGCATATGTTTAGCTTCGATATCCATAGCAATTTTAGCAAGATACAAATTTGTACCAATCCCCACCGTAGCCGTAACGCCAGTTTCATCAAGTACTTTACGGATAATTGTTCGTGCTAGTTCATATGCAGTCATTTGATACATTTTTAGATAGTGCGTTACATCCATAAATACTTCATCAATCGAATATATATGAATATCTTCTGACGCCACATAGTTTGCATAAATCTCAAAAATTTTAGTACTTATGTCAATATATTTTTGCATTCTGGGTGGAGCGATAATAAAATCTTTTGTTTTGCGATACACTTCAAATAATCTGGCTCTACCTGGTATACCAAGTGCTTTAAGAGCAGGAGACACAGCTAAGCAAATCGTTTTTTTGGTTCGTGTCTCATCGGCCACTACCAAATTCGCCGTTAAAGGGTTTAACCCTCGTTCAACACATTCCACCGATGCATAAAACGATTTTAAATCAATCGCGATATATGCCTTCTCCATAACAATATTATAAAACAAAAAAAGGAGCCACGAACGAGATTTGAACTCATGACCTCATCCTTACCATGATAGCACCTAGCCAATTGCTAGTTCTACAAGGTAAGGTACGAGGTAGATAAGAGCGGACTCTTTTTCTTACCTTTTCCTTAGAAATTTAAAGTTCGTGCCTGTAAACCACGAACCCTTTTGTTAAACTTCCTACACTCATTATAACATAAAAATACAAAAAACGAGCCAAATCCATTAAAAATCAGCCCACTTTTGACTGATTTTAGTAGGCTGTATTACGCGACTGCAATAGTGGTATGCTTGGCCATATGAATAGCTTTAAGATCCTCGTCAACGACGTGAGTGTAGGTCATGGTGGTCTGAATACTCTCATGGCCGAGAAACTCCTTAACATATACAATATTGGTATTATTACGGAGTAGATCCGTGGCGAACGAATGTCTTAAAGTATGCGGATGAACCGACTTGCGTAGGCCGGCCTTTTCGGCACTATTCTTAACCACCATCTGAACAACCTCATTTGAGATCCTGGCGTATTTATTTTTCTCTGAAACAAACAACGCCGGACAATTGTCGTTCCGCAGAGCCATATACTCATCAATGTATTTATGAGTTTCGTCATCCATAAAACAAAGACGAGACTTATTGCCCTTTCCGATAATGGTGAATGTATTGTCCCCCGGCTTAATTTGACAGGCATTAATGGCGCAAAGCTCACCGTTGCGAACGCCGGAACTGAAAAGCAACGAAAGCATAGCGCGATTACGATACCTTTTAAATTTTGAGTAACCGGGAGACTTCTTGAATGTAGCTTGGATCAACTTTTTAACTTCATCTACTTCAAGAAAATCGACAACCGTTACGTCTCTTTTCGGAATCCCGATCAACTCATGGTTAATAACTGGATAACCCTTTAATTGGAGATGCTTAACAACGACGCGCAATTTAATGATGTAACCGCGAACCGTGTTGGGCTTCTTATTTTTGGATAACCAATCTTTCCACTTACGAATCTTGTCAAAATCTAATTCGGACATCATGATATCCTCGCCGAAAAACTCAAGGAGTAGCCTGAGAGCTAAACCATGCATTTCTTCGGTGCGATCCGACTGATTCTTATATACTATTTGCTCCACCCTAAACAGCTCGAAAGCCTCAGTTAATGAAATATCTGGCTTCATTATTGTCCTTTCTGCTAGGCGAAGCCAGTTTCTCAAACTAACTGCGGCTAGCGTTAGTTCCTAATTGATGAGATAACAACCAAGACAGATACTTAACCGGGCAACGGCCCTTAAGTGCTTTTTCTACGAGGCTATAGATCTGGTCTTCTGATAGCTCATAGGCCGCCTTGCAATAGAACGCCCTCGCACCGCTACTCCCAATCTTGCGACATACAATGTCGGCGATTCGGTCAGCGCGTTCAATTTCTTGGCGCGTTTTTGGTCTTTGTACATTGACATTGTTATTCCTTTTAAAGGAATAACCATTGGCAATGTCATTGATGCTTGGATTTCCCATAATTACCGCTCCTGAAGAAGCTCGCAAAAATACACATAACTCGTACCTCCACGAGAATTAATTTGATATTGTTGCACGATCCATAATCCGGATAAGGATCGTCAGGAAGTCCTAAAAAAGCTCCTATTTTTCGTCATAGGAGCTTTGGCTCCTAAGGCGGAGCCGTTATTCGCAATTTCGTTGATTAATTCTATTATACCTTAAGTAAAATATAAGTCAACGACTTCGATCCACCGATCGCATTGCCTAGGTTACTATCAAATTATCGCTTCAAAAGCGAAAAAGGAACCGAAGTTCCTCCTTGATAATTATAACATAATTTAAGCGCTTTGAACAGATGCCAGCTCTTTGGGAAAAGCGAGTTTTGTGTTATAATTGGTATAAGGATATTTATAAGTTAATTGCGGAAGGAATATTCTATTTTATGGATTCTAATGACAAAAAACAGGTTAAGACTATCAAAAAAGTCTACCCTCAAATTTATTCTTATGAGTTAACCGACGAAAGAATGCACGACCATGACGGCTGGCAAAAGATTGGTTATACCGAACGACTAGATGTTGATGAAAGAATCCAGGAGCAGGTACAGACTGCCGCAATTAAACTAGGCTATCGAAAGCTATGGAGCTCTAGCTCTGTTTTTGTTTAGGATCATACCAAATTTTTTACAGACAAAGATTTACATAAATACTATGTGAAAAACTCCATCGTGAGAAGTCGCAAACAAGAGGATGGTGGCTTTGGCGAAGAATGGTTTTACTTTGACGGTACTCCTGAGAAGTCCAAAGAATTATTCGACGAATATTCGAATAGGGATTTTAGTCGCCAAACTACGGGCAAGATTGCATATATTTTGCGAGACGAGCAAGAAAGAGCCGTTTCACAAACACTTGCTTACGCCTTAGAAAATCAAACAACCGATTTTGGCAATCCGAATGAAAAGGCTAAATATTTATGGAATGCAAAACCTCGCTTTGGCAAGACTCTATCATCATACGACTTCGCAAAACGCTTTAATGCAAAAAATGTACTCATAGTAACGAACCGTCCAGCCATTGCAAACTCTTGGTATGACGACTTTGAAAAATTCATTGATGGATACTACTTTATCTCTACCACCGACTCGCTAAAAGAGCGACCAAGCTTAAGCCGTGATGAGTTTCTTCACCGCGCCAACCCTTCAGAATCCGATAAACAAATTACTTTCCTTAGCCTCCAAGATTTAAAAGGTGGAAGAATTTTTGGTGGCGGATACGACAAACTTGAATGGGTTGCAAGCTTAAATTGGGATTTGTTAATCGTAGATGAGGCACATGAGGGCGTTGATACTGAAAGAACGGACGAAGCCTTCAAAAAAATAAAACGCAAATTCACACTTCACCTTTCCGGAACGCCATTTAAGGCTATTGCAGATGGATATTTCTCCGATAAACAAATCTTTAACTGGACTTATGTGGATGAGCAAAAAGCCAAAAAGGCTGAGTTAGAACGTGGTGACGATGCAGGCGACCATGTAAATCTACCAGATATGCGACTCTTTACGTATAAAATGTCCGAAATGATTGAGTCGAGACTTGACGAAGGTATTGAGATTGATGACGAAAATATTGATTATGCTTTTGAGCTAAACGATATGTTCTCAACCGATCCAAATGGTCGTTTTATTCATGAGAGAGAAATCCTTACGTTCCTCGACCAATTAACAATGAACAAGAAGTATCCGTTCTCAACTCCAGAAATGCGAGACGAGCTAAAACACACTTTTTGGCTCGTAGGTAATCGCGTTGCTTCGGCTAAAGCAATGGAAAAACTTCTTCGCGACCACCCCGTATTCGGACACGGGAAATATAAGATTATTCTAGCGGCCGGAGATGGAAAGCCTAATTCCGACGACGATACTTCTGAAGAAGAAATGCAAAACATTGCGGCCAACGAAAAGGCATACGACCGCGTCAAACGTGCTATCCGCGAGAATGAAAGAACCATTACTCTATCTGTTGGTCAGCTGACGACTGGCGTTACTATTGAAGAGTGGTCTGCTGTTCTTATGCTGTCTGATATTAAGTCGGAGTCGCTATATATGCAGGCGATTTTCCGTTCACAAAACCCATACAAATATACTGACGAGATCGGTGACACTTACCGCAAGAAATCAGCGTATGTATTTGATTTTTCACCAAATCGCGTTTTGCAGGTTTATGACAAATTCGCGAATAGTCTTCTTGCTAAGGCAGCTCAGGGTGAAATTACAGAAAAAGAACGCGAAGCCAACGTGGCTGAGTTGCTTAATAATTTCCCAGTCCTTGCCGAAGACAAAGATGGAGAGATGATTGAGCTTAATGCCGAGCAGGTATTGACGTTCCCTAAAGCCATCATTGCCAAGGAAGTTGTCAATCGTGGCTTCGTTACAAACTTATTATTCGTTAATATTAACAATGTGTTTAACATCCCATCAGAAGTAATTAGTGCATTAAATAAAGCTTCCTCTACTAATGATACTGGAAAACAGATGAAAAACGAGGATGTCGATCATAACCCAAATCGTCAAACCGAGCGAAATCACCGTATTTCTGTAAACAAAGATAAGATCCTCGGCAATAAAGTGTATGGCTCTAGAATGCAAGAAATCGTTGCTACGGCCGTCGAACAGGAGCCAGAAGATAAAGTTATCGATAGGATTGTCGAAGAATATATTGACGAAGCACAAGAGCCATTTGCGGCCTATAAGACTATATATTCC
>CAKUXN010000038.1 GCA_934700415.1 uncultured Candidatus Saccharibacteria bacterium
GGTAAAGAGTTGATGCATTTTTTCGTCTTCAAAAAGATTGTCTCTTTTTTCGTAGGCGATTTTTATGTTATCGTATGATTTTAAAAAAGGAAGGAGCGGTTCAAAATATTTTGATTTATAGGAAATGATGGCAATATCATTTTGTCTCACACCTTGTTTAATTAATTCGTTTATTTTTTGAGCAATAAATGCAAATTCTGCATCTGACGATTCGAACTCTAATCGATGAATTTGTGAACTAGATGGCGGATTCTTGTGTGCAATTAATTCTTTATCAGCAAAACGATCCGGAGCTTGCTCTATAATATGATGCGAAAAGTCCAAAATCTCTTGAGTGCTACGATAATTTTCGATAAGCGGAATCACCTCTGAATTATAATGTTGTTGAAAATCTAATAAATTTGAACTTAAAGCCCCCTGAAACTCATAAATTGCTTGATCATCATCGCCAACTGCCATGATTGATGGAGATTCATAATCCGTAAGTTCTTTCACGATGGCAAATTGCGAAGGATTGGTGTCTTGGAACTCATCAAGCATAATATATTGGTAACGCTCTTGTAAGGTCATACGGAAACCACTGTCCTCTCTCAATGCTTTGGCAGCCTCTTCTATCATATCGTCGAAATCAAACAATCCATTCTCTTTCAAATAGGCTTCATATTTCGCCATTACGACAGCAAGAGAAGAAAGTTTTTTGTTAGCAACATAATCTTTGAGGCGATAATTTCCTTCGCTAGTTTTCTCGAAATAATCATCGCGCCACTTTGTAAGTGGGCTAATACTCTCTTTCGTTCCAGCATCCAAAATAGCATCTTTTAAAGCACGCGAAACAACTATCGCAATTTTTTCAACCCCCTTCAGGATAGGCTTATCGGCATCAAAATCTTTTAATAATTTATATATAGGATTGTAGGCCTTCTCAAATGAAGCAGTAAAATTACGTGGTACAACTTCATTTAAATACGGCGAGATAATCTTTGACAAATAGTTCGAATCATCTATATTTTGTTTTGCAATTAGGCTCAAATCATCGGCAGAAAGTCCGGCAGATTTTGCTTCGGAGATAATATCAATAATATCAGATATGCTATCGCCTTTTAGGATATCATTACCAGGAAATTCTTTTTGAATATTTTTAATTATTTTATATTGGTTAATTTCATCAATAGCCGCATCTAATCTTCGATCATATTCCGTAGAATAATTTTTATATTGAGCCAAGATATCTTGACCGAAAGCGTGATAAGTCCCAATATTTACCTTCATACCTTCAGGACCAATAATAGACTTCAACCTTTCGCGCATATTTTTTGCACCAGATTCAGTAAATGTTAGACATAAAATATTTTCGGGATTAGTATCGGTATTTTTTAAAATATAGGCAACTTTTTCCGAGAGCAACTGGGTTTTACCAGTACCTGGGCCAGCAAGCACAAGAAGTGGCCCACTTAAATATTCAACGGCTTTTTTCTGATTAGCATTTAGGCCCACTTTTCACTCCTCGAAATTAATTCTTCTAAATGTTTCATTCCAGTAGGGATTGTAATCTCGCCACGCTTAATTTTCTTTAGAGCGGTCACACCCTCAACGGTCTTTTCGGGCTTATAGTCAGGATTTTCATTTAATATATAGCCAAATTCATAATTACGAGATGGGAACCCGCAAGTAAGCTTAAGGTCACTAATTCCGCAGGCTAAATCAACCGTATCGCTTCTTGCGCCATTTGCGACTAAAATCTTTTTCATTTCAGCTACCACTTCATTCACGAAACTATTCCACTCGCTCGTGTCACGTTCCAAGCGTTTTATGCCAGCCAAAATCGCGTAAACATTCTTAAGAGAGCCGCACATTAAAACGCCTTTTTCATCATTAGTTATATCAAAGGTGAGATAATCCGTACCAAACAGTTCAACGACTCGCTTGTCCGTAGCTGTAAGCTTAGTTTGTTTCCGGTCCTTAATATCGTTTGCAAAACCTGGGCCCGATATCACCATGTAATCAGAAAAATTTTTAAAGGCAGTGTCAGATAAAATCCCTTTCGTGGCAATAATTAATGGTAAATTAGTCGGTAAATGCGGCAGAAGAAATGGAGCGGCCTCAGAAGGAACACACAAAACGATAATTTTAGCCCCGTCGAGCACATCGGACAATTTTTCTTGTTCTATTTTACGATCATAATAATCTATGTCATAACCCTTGTTAGCAAGGATACCGCCAAGTGCCGTACCAAAAGCACCAGCTCCCATAATTGCTATTTTCATTTTTTGCTCCTATAATTATTTATTGCATCTCTTAACGCATCGTGTCCTAAAATCGAACAATGAAATTTATGCTTTGGCAAAGTACCAAGATAATCATCAATATCCTTAGCGCTCACCCCGAGTGCTTCATCAAGAGTCTTTCCCTTCACGATTTCAGATAAGGCCGACGTAGAAGCAATTGCAGACGCACAACCATAAGTCTTCCAACGAATATCAAAAATTTTATTGTCTTTAACTTTTATAAACATTTTCATTTGGTCGCCACAAATTGGGTTGCCTACTAACCCTACCGCATCGTAATCAAATTGAGATTCTTCGCCCATTAGAAAATTACGAGGATTTAAAAAATGATCTTTTACGATGTCTGAATACACCCAGCCTTGTTTTTGGTCACTATTTGTCATTTTATCTCCTTCATTTTAATTGTACTCATACCTTGTAAACGTTTTATAATACCTGGCAAGATATCCATCACTCGATCAACATCCTCCATGGTGCTGTCTAGCCCGAATGAAAAACGAATCGATGAATGTGCTACTTCTGCATTGCCAGTTTTAGCCATCAAAACATGAGATGGCTTAATGTCACCAGCTGCACAAGCTGAACCCGTCGACACTACAATATCTTCAGCATCCAGATATAACTGAATAGACTCACCCTCTGCCGCCTCAAAAGACGCATTTAGTATGTTGGGCAGAGATTTTCCGTGAGTTATATCGGTATTTAAACTACTACCTGGGATTTCAGAAATAATCCTCTTTGCTAAAATATCCCTTAGCGTTCTGATCCTAGAATCATAAATTTCCCAAGTTTTATTTCTCTTCACGAATTCAAGGGCAGCCTTAAATCCAATAATTCCAATCGTATTATAAGTCCCACCTCGTCTTTTATTCTCTTGATTACCACCTACTATGAGAGGCGTAAAAGGCACACCGTTCTTAATATAAAGAGCTCCTACGCCAATCGGCCCACCAATTTTATGAGCTGAAAAAGTCGCATAATCTAGCCCTAAGGTGTGTATATCAATCGGAATTTTACCCAAAATCTGAGTGAGGTCGGAATGTAAATAGGCGCTCCGTTTATCAGAAACCAGGGGTTTTCCCCAATCAGTTTTTTTATCAAAAAGCGGAGAGTCATCAAATGAACTCGCCTTAATATTTGGCAAATCTAAAATTTCACCAAGCTCATTATTTGCCAACATATATGAATATAATTTGGGTAACTTGTCACCTTTATATAAGTTAGCAGTTTCTAAAACAGAATGGTGTTCGTATGGCGATACTTCTATCTGGCAGCCCTCAAATGTACGAATTACGGAATTATTTGACTCAGAGGCTCCTGCTGTAAAAATAATTTCGCTCGGCTCAGCACCGACGAGTTCCGCTAAAAGTTCTCTACACTCTTCTATCTCATTTAAAGCCAAATGTCCCGGTGTATGTAAAGCCGAAGCATTTGCAAAAAAACGTTTCTCGGCAGAATGCATAGCACGAACTACATCTGGAAGAAGCGGTGTCGTAGCTGCATAATCTAGATAAGTCATTAGAACACTTCTCTTTTGTGCCTGTACTTTTTAATTGTTTTTACTATTGAAAAGATAATAGCACTGATAGTTAATACAACTAGAGCCAAAAACCAAATTGGACAAGCAATTACTACTTTTTGCACTGTAGAAACAGAACCCATATAGCTAACCGTCTGAGTGACGTTATAGATGCCTAGCGCTGAAATACCTTCAATATTTCGGGAAATATATCGTGTAGTATCTGGCATAATAACTTCTTCTACCACTCCGCTTTCACCTCGTAGAGGATAAATAGGAGTCGGCGAAAAGAAACTCTTTACCTCAAGAGAAACTCGTGCAATTTCGTGTACATTACCATCATTTTTAACGGTGGCATTGACTTTAATTGGAACGCTAGTAACAAAACCAGGAATATTATTCTCCATAATTTCGCCTTCGCGTGTCATTTCGCCAGAAATTTCGCCGTAAATAACGCTAGCCATTTCAAAGATATTTTTTACCGCTAGACCATCTGATGAATCGTTTTTATCATTAGAGCTCACCAAAATTGCCGCGTATTGACCGCCCGCAGGAGCTGTTTCGGGAACCTTAATCGTAAATTTAACCTTTATTGATTCATTGGGTTTTATTACACCAGTAGGGTTCTCGATATCAATCCATTTAACAATCTGAGTATGGTCGCTTTGAGTCGATAGATCCGCGCTATAATCTTCACCGATTACCCCATAAGCCGAAACCTCAGCCTTATAAGAAAAATCACTCTTAGCATTATCAGGATTTACAACAGTAATATAACCTTCATATTTATCGCCTGGCTTTAACTCAATCTTTTGGCTCATCGGCGTTAGAGTAAAAATATTTAAATCTTCCATCAAACCTCCATCTATATTTATATATTATATCATAGAGGTGTTATTCTATACTCAAAATCTCACCCGTACCATACTTAAGATGAAGTAATCTCTGGTTTTTTGAACCACGATATTTTAAACTTAAATCTTTTTGACTTAAAATGAATGGACCGTCGATGATAGCATCGAGAGACTTAAGAAACTCTAGCGCATCACCACCAGCTTTGATGATTTGCTCCCGCGTAAAACCCGAAAAGCTCCATACATTCCAACCCAACTCTTTGCGCACCCAATCAGCGATCTCTTTACAGGCCACTGGCTGTACAAAAGGCTCTCCCCCGCAGAAGGTTAAACCAGCTTGACCGCGGAATTTTGATAGGCGCTCGCATATTTCTTTAGTTTCGACCAAAAAACCGCTTTCGTAATCCCAAGTCTCTGGGTTTTGACAGCCTTTACAATGGTTCGGGCAACCTTGAGTCCAAATGACAGTGCGAAGTCCATCGCCATTTACTATATTGTCGTGTTCCAGTGGACCAGATAAACGTATAAAACCCTTTGGAGGCTGTGGAGCAGCATGTATTCGCTCCACAGCTAAAGCGTCCCAGTCTATTTTAGAAAACTTTTCGGCCATTATTTCCCTTTCGCACAGTTAAAAACTTTTTCGAACGGCACATCACCTTCTAGACGTCCACAATGTGGGCAACGTTCGCCAGTAATAATCCCAGAGAATCCGCAAATTGGATCGCGATCGACTGGATGGTTAACTGAACCATAGCCAATCCCTTCATCATGCATTTTACGAATAACCGATTCAAAGGCGGCAATATTTTGTGAAGGATCACCATCTAGCTCAATATAAGTAATATGACCAGCATTACAAAGTGCGTGATACGGAGCCTCAATTTCGATTTTTTCAAAAGCCGAAATCGGGTAGTAA
>CAKUXN010000039.1 GCA_934700415.1 uncultured Candidatus Saccharibacteria bacterium
CTCTAAAGCATATATTCAACAATGCTTCGGCCGAAGAATTTCGGTCTGGTGCGCCTGACTAGACTCGACTCGAAGAGTGAGTCTTACTTTTTCACGCACTTTAATGTGGTGCGCCTGACTAGACTCGACTCGAAGAGCGAGTCTTACTTTTTTACGCACTTTAATGTGGTGCGCCTGACTAGACTCGAACTAGCACAGCCGTGAATCTGGCCACTACCACCTCAAGGTAGCGTGTCTACCAATTCCACCACAGGCGCATAAGAGTATTATACCATATTTAAGTTTAAAAACCAAGATTAATATTAATTCGCGAATCTTTAATAAGGCGACGAATATAATAATAGTGATAACTACGTTTATTATTTGTACGGTTGGTATTCCATATCAGCAAGGCCCATATGCAAATTTGCGGTAATGAAAACAAAAATTGCGTCAAGCACAGAACCAAAAAAATATCACGGCAAGGCTAAGTCCATAATATAATCCTAAGGCGTCTTATTTCGCGCCTCTTTGACGGTGGCGTAATTTAAAATGTCCGAAAATCTGTCTATAGCTGTCACTAAGCGCACGTCATTACCAAATGCGCGAGCATTCTTATTATATATATATGTCATATTGCCCTGGTATAGTGCAATCGAAGGCACATCGTTCACCCAGTATTGTAAGAAAGTTTCATACTTTTTTGCTCGTAAGGTTTCGTCAAGCGTTTCGCGCGCTCCGACCAGTAAATCATCTACTAAAGAATTCCGATAGCTAGAAAGGTTTAGGCCAGTAGTAGTAATTTGTGAGGAATGATAGTATGGCAAAGGGTCTGGATCGGCGCCTAACTCCACTTCATAAACCAAAATATCATAATCTCGTCTTGCAATGACGTTTGTTACAAAGTCTTGGGTTTCTTCGTAGACTGTACTTTCTACTTCTAGACCGAGAGCGATCAAATTTTCTTTTATTAATTCTGTAACGGCGGGTAAGAAACCATAATTTACCGTAGCTAAACGCAATTTAATGGGTTCTTCTTTGCTTAGTTCCTTAATTTTCTGGGCTGCAACGTCAAAATCAAAAGATGGTATTTCTGGATAATTCGACAAACTAATTTGCGAATTAATAAAAGGGTAATTTAGCGCAATCGTGTCTGGAGCAGCAAGCCTGATTCTTTGTAAATCTAATCCACTTCTTATTGCGGCACGGAAATCACGCTCTTTTAGTGTTCCATTTGAAGTATTAAAGAAGATAAATGCGCCTACATCGATACTTGACTCTTTGCGATTGAAAGCTCTCGACGTCACTTTTTCAGCTTCACTCCTTGTTAATTCTGCCGTTGCTGTTACTGATGCATTATTCAGAGCATTTATTATCCCAGTTTTATCACTATATGCATGGACTGCGAAACTATTTAGCATTGGACGACCAAGATAATAATTTGGATTCGCATTCAAATAAACCACCTCCTCATCGCTTAAGTTTGAGGACTGAAAAGCGTTAAAAGTAAACGCTCCAGAAGTAACTGGTTTGTTTGAAAAATCATCTTCAATTAAAGTTTTTGGTGAAGCATTTTCTAACTCATGTTTTGGTATTATTGGTACTTCAAGTGCCGTCGGAAAATCTGCATATGCAGACGGTAAAGTGAATATAATTTCACCATTTTCATTCTCTGTAATTTTTACACCACCAAAATTTGATTCATAAATCGAATTTACTGCGGGGTTTTGGATTAATCCGAGTGTGAATAGCACATCTTCGTTTGTCAAAGGCTCGCCATCCGACCATTTTAGATTGTCACGGAGTTTAATTGTCCAAACTTTTCCGTTTTCACTGGCCTTCAAAGAGCTTATGAGGCCTAAGCCTGGGTTGCCAGAATAATCCACTGTCACTAGGGTAGCGAACATCAACTTACTCAAGATTTTCTCGCTATTCGTAGTGGCAAAAAGTGGGTTCATTGAATTAACTCTGCCAACGGCAGCCTCGGAGTAATTACCTCCGTTTACGAAAACATCGCTCATGTATGAACCACTAAACCAAAACGCCTGGGTAATTGAAAGCATGATTAGTGCAGCTACAAGTAGAGACCACTCCAAAACTAAAAGACGGATATCCTTAACATGCGAAAACCTATCAAATAAATTTTCCTTGATATGCTCTTTGCTTTCTTCGCTAGCTTTTAAAGAAGCTCGGGAGAACTTCCTTAAGATTTTTTGCCCACGCCGTTTAAGATTATTTGCCATGTTATGCCGGAATTAATAATAAACCCATAATCGACGATACAAATATAACCGCCGAAATGATTGTGGTTACGAACAATGATTTTTCAAGACCACGCCTCGTGGTGTAAAGTTCGCCAGAACTTCCAAAACCAGCGCCAAGTGAAGCGCCACGTTGCTGTAACAAAATTAAAAGTATAGTAAGAAACGCTGAGATAAAGATTACAACTTCTAGAAAATTTCCTAATTGCATAAAATAACTCCTCTGTCTCTACTTTAGCATATTTTTTCTTTTGAGTAAAGAATGATAAGTGATTGCAAAACGATGTGATTCCTCGTCAATTCGTGCGATTAATCTAGCTACATGTGAACCTTTTGATAGCTCAAGATGATTATCGGAAATCACTAAATTAACATTTGCAGATTTTGAATGATCACCCGATTTGTCGCGCCCAATTACCGGTATATTGTATGGGTCTACTAGAGGCAAAATTGCGTTTACTTGTGTAATACCACCATCTAACACAATCAAATCTGGAAATTCCCACTCAGAATGTTTGAGTCGTCGAGTAATCGCTTCCGTCATACTTTTTAAATCATCGTTAGTAGAGGAGCGAATCTTAAATTTGCGATATTCGCTCCTGGCTGCAGCCCCATTAATAAACACGACCATGCTAGCCACAGTGTTAGTACCAGATTGGTGCGAAATATCGTAACCCTCTATGCGACGAGGTGGCTTTTTTAGTTCAAGCAATTTTTGTAGCTGACTTAAAGCTTGATCCGAAGAAATATCAAGAAATTCTTTATCTGAAAATACGATTTTTTTCTTAAGTTCCTTTAATCCAAATAACTGATTACGCGCTTCAGCCGCAAGCTCGTAATTCCCCTTTGAGGCTTCGTCATACATCGTTTTTTCTAGCTCCTTTAAAAGCTTTTTACGATCGCCTTCTAAATATCTGATTAATTTACGTAGATTCCTCTTATAATCGCGTGGAGCGCATTTTCCGATTTCAATGCCTGGGGTTAAGCCAAGATCGGTGTTTAAGGTTTTTCTCCCAGTATATGGTTTATCGTAATAAGGGAAAATACGTCGAAGCGTACGAAGTGCTTTTTCGACTACCAATTTGCCATAAAATGGGCCAACATATACAGCTTTATCGTCCATCGGCGTACGCGTGAAGGATATAAATGGGACTTCTTCTTGCATGGAAATTCTCACATAAGAAACTGTTTTATCGTCTCTAAGCAGAATATTCCATTTTGGCATATAGCGTTTAATCATTTCAGATTCTAGAAAGAGTGCATCCATTTCGGTATCCACTACAATCCAGTCGGTATCATATATTTCGGCGACTAAAGCCTCAGTCTTTACGTCCTTTTGCGATTTTTGGAAATATTGACGAACACGGTTTTTGAGCACGGCGGCTTTACCGACATAAATTATTTCGCCAGCTTTGTTTTTATGAAAATAAACCCCCGGAGCGTCCGGGAGTTTATTTAGTTTTGCTTTCAACCTCTCGTCCATCTTCTAATTATACCACAAAACTTAAAAAATGTAAATAGCAGTTAAGTTTATTCAGTGATAAAATTGACGTCGTCTTGGTTGTAGAACATTGTTAGAGATTGAGATAATACATCGTTAATATCGATATATACTTCTGGTTCTTCTACTGAAATACTAGCTGGATAAGCGAGAGAAATATCAGCTGTTACTCCCATTGTGCCATCTGGAGAGTCTACAGTTAGATAAACTCTTGTGAAATTATCATTATCATCGATTTCAACGTAAATTGTTGGGAGTGAACTAATAATTTCCTGAAGGTTACTAGGCGTTACTTCTTCGTTTACGGCTACATCACCCATACAAGCGAGCATTTCGTTCATGAAGCCGTAATTGCTCATCCCGTTAATGAAACCAGCCATTTTGTCGGCATCGAACCCGAGTAGGTAAAGTTGACTATTTTTCTGAGCTATCTTTAAATTATCTGTCGAATAAGTGATAAACGGATTATTTTTATAAAGATCAGTAAAATCTTTGCCATATTCGCTCATTTTGCCGGCAGCTTCAACGAGGCACTGTGTAGGGCCACCGACGTCGGCTATATCTGTCAAGAAGCTAAAAGAACTACCTGGTACACGAACCCATTCGTTATCAACTGCTTCAAATGCTTCAAGAAAATCGAATACAGATTCATCTGGCTGAAGCATGATAGCATCGATTTCTTCGCAGCCTTCACCCTCGACGCAATCTGTTGCTTCGTAATCAATTTCTTCGACACAATTGCTTTCGCCAGTTTCATCATTGAGACAATTTTGCTCGGTAGCAAGATCTCTTAGGTTGCTCAATACTTCAGCGATATTTGATAATCTTAAATATAAATCACCACCAGCTGTACGAACCTCGTCTGCATTAAAGGTAAATTCATTTTCGTCCGTAAAAGTTGCGGTTACTGTTGCATTAACGTAGTTCTCAAAAGAGCTGTTTTTAACTCCTGCTTTAAAATCAACTACTAATGAAGTAACTGGAATGGTCTCATTATTAGGCACAAGTGTGATTTTACCATTCATGGAAACATTAGACGGAGCATCTCCGCTAAACAATTTAGAAATGGCTGCAGGCACTGCATCTTTTTTACTACCGAATGGATTGAGCACTATTATAGCAGCAGCTACACCCGCAATAATTGCTACGACAAATAGGACAATAGCAATAATAAGTCCAGTTTTCTTTGGCTTAGCTGGAGCCGAATCCATAGTTACCTCCGTAGTTGGAGCCGCCACTATCGGCTCGGCTTGTGGTTCTGATGCAACTGGCTGAGCTGATGGTGCTGGTTGTGGCGATTGTTGCGCTGGCTGCGGTGTAACTGACTGCACTTTTGGCATTGGCTCTGGAGCAGGAGCAACTGGTTCTGTTCCCATCGGGGTAGCACCAGGATTTGGATTGAGAGGATTTGGTGTCCCCTCTGGGTTTTCATTCATAAAAAACTCCTTACATTAATAATACTTATGCTTATTATATCATGTTATAATAAACTTATGGAAAATTTTGTGATTTCAAATATTAAAGCTCGGCAAGTTTTGGATTCGAGGGGTAATCC
>CAKUXN010000040.1 GCA_934700415.1 uncultured Candidatus Saccharibacteria bacterium
TAGATTTGTTTTGTCTGCTAAGTCAAATTTATTCAAGAAGCCATCAAAATAAGCAAGGTAATCGGAATTGGAGAAATACATCTTCATATAACTATTGTACCTGTATAGCGTGTTTTTGTCAATAATCGTTATACAGGGGTACATATTCCCTGTATAACGTGTTTCTGAATAAAAACGTTATACAGGATTTATCGCGCCATTGATGTGGTGAAAAATTTTTTTATAGTATCGTCTTTTTCCGGCTCGACAATGAATCATGCAGGGTGTTTCCGACTCTATTATTAATTTCATAGCAGTTTTTAGAGATTATATTTTTCTTTTGTGCTTCCATTTCTTATCGCTAAGAAAACGGTGTTGTCTTTAAGTACCAAGACAGTTTCAAACATTTTGCAATATGGACCTTGTGGAATTGGACTTTTTCTAGCGTTTGCTCGTTCACGGTGATTATCAATGGTTAATGTGCGTTTAGTTTTTATATAATATCATATTTTAATGAAAAATATAAGTTAATCTAAGTAGTGTGTTATAATATGATTATAATGGTAAATATAATTGAATATTCGGATGCTTTGAAACAACGCTTTGTTGACGAAAAAAGACGCATAAAATCATTTATTCCGAACAATATTAAGATTGAGCATGTGGGGAGTAGTGCGGTTGGAATTGGTTGAAAAAATATTGTTGATATTCTGATTGGAGTTTCTGATGCGACGGAAATGGGAGCTATTCGTGACATACTAGTTAAAAATGGTTACTTCGAAGGGAATGATAGCCATGATGATAGAATATTTCTAGCAAGTCGAAAAGAAGAGACTGGTGAAGGCGATTTTCATGTTCATATCTGTCCAATTTCAAATGATTCTTATAAGGATTTTATTATTTTGCGCGACTTTTTAATCGCTAACCCAAATAGGGCAAAAGAATATTTCGAAAAAAAATATGAGTTTGCTGAGGAAGCTAATTTTGATCGTAAGAAGTATAAAGCCTTAAAGTCTAAATATGTTTCAAAACTTCTTATTGATGCGAAAAAATAGGCCTCGATTGAGACCTATTATTTTAGTTTTTTATGAAGCTCTGCAATTTCGTATTTGTTTCTTTCCACCTCCTAATTTTAAAGTACGATTGTTTTTATTATAACATATTTTTGTGTGTAGGTATAGATTGTGCTATGTAAGAAATGTACTATGTAATTCTGATATGCCAATATGGTATAATGTGCTTATGGAAAACGAAAAAACTGAAAATCTTCGTATGTATTATATTGTGTTGTCCATTATGACTATTTTAGCCATAATGATTGGAGCAATAGATTTGTATTTGGTATTGAACCCTAAAGAGATTTCTAATAATGACAGTACTGATATACTTGAGTCTTCGAAAAGCAGTATCGATCAAAGCAAAAAATCATTTATGGAACTTACAAAAGAGGAAGCCTTATCTGCATATAAAGAAATGAAAAAACCAGGTTATCTACCAGAAGGATATATTAGTGAATTAGTTATTCCATCGACCAATTGCGAAACTATGAATAGTTTGGCAGATTCTTATACGAGCGATAAGGACATCGAATCAATTTTTAATAATGATAATATGGCGTCTATGAGGCAGTTTGGAGATGCTAAATTCGTGAATGATTATTATGCTGTAATCTTTTCATCTCCGTTTGAATATGGTGCGGCTTGGGCAGATGATGGTGTAGCATCAGGATGCCTGAGAATGTTTTCTTTTAATAAAAAGTATTATGATTATTCTGAGGATACGTTTCCATTGGGTGTATTTATTGATACATCTACTGATTTTGTAAAACTCGCATTGCCGGTTCTTGCTACTTCTAGTGGTGAGATTGCTAGGCTTGATACTATTTATAGTTATGATTTTGATGAAGAAAATGATGGCATTACGTTAAATATTCATTCAGTCGGCTTGGGCTACGATACTGATTACAGTGATTTGAAGGCTTATGAGGAACAAGTAAAATCTGGTACCTCACCTCAAGCATTACAATTTAGTACTCAAAAATATCGTTATGACAATTCGGCTAAACAGGCCGATTGGGTACGCGATTGTGAGGGGTGCACTTTTGGATTTAGAGTTGATAGGAGTATTCCATTGAATAATAGCGAAGTAGAATCTTTACTAAACGATATAAAATGATTATCCTCTAGTATTAAAGGCGGATTTCAGAAGTAGGTAAGGCGTAAAGCAGGTTGGTTTAGAAATTCAAGATTCCGATTTTTAAATTCATAACCAACTTGTGATAATAAATTTTAAAAGCAAGAAGGCTACTAATTCTACGATTACGATGGTGGCACCGGTAGGTGTGGCGAGAAGGTACGATAATATAAGACCTAGTACGAAGGTAATGGCTGAAATAACTACGCCACTTACGATTACACTGCGGAAGCTTTTGAAAACAGTAGAGGCGGAGAGTACTGGAAAAATAATGAGAGCAGAGATAAGTAGAGCACCCATAAGCCTCATACCGAGAACTACTACGACAGAGCATAGTATTGCGAACACAATACTATAAAAGGTGGTATTGATACCGATAGATTTGGTAAAAATTTCATCAAAAGTGACTGCAAAAATTTGACGATGGAAAATGAGGTAAATTAGTAAAACACAAATGCATAAAATAACGCTAAGGATGATCTCTTGAGTATTAATGGAAAGAATGCTGCCAAAAAGATAGCTGTTTATATCTACATTGCTACCGGTGAGAGATACAATGAAGGTACCGATAGCGAGTGCACTGACTGAAACAAGAGCGATGGTAGCGTCTCCGTTTATTTTGGTAGAGCGACTAAGCCGTAAAATTAAAAATGAAACAAGGACAACGATTGGAAGGGCGATAGAAAGTGGAGCGAGACCTAGGACTGAGGCAATAGCAAAAGCTCCAAAAGCCACGTGGGAAAGTCCGTCGCTCAACATGGAATTACGACGAAGTACCAATGGAGCACCAACGAGTGCGGCAGAAATTGAAATGAGTAAGCCCGCTACCAAAGCTCTTACCATGAATGAATAGGAAAACATTTCAATGAAACTATTCATGATGGACCTTTCTGATAAATTCTTTAGTAGAACCGAAGAAAATATCTTTTTCTTGAAGTGAGAGTATTTTATTGCCGAGGAGATTGTCGTGATCTAGGTCGTGAGTAACCATAATGATGGCTATATTTTGCTTATCGTGGAGGTCTTTAACTAGCCCATAAAGCTCTTTTTTGGATTTGTAATCTAGATTGTTAGAGGGTTCGTCAAGGATTAAAAGTCTGGTAGTGGCGGCGAGCGCACGAGCTAGTAACACTTTTTGTTTTTGGCCACCAGATAAGTCGGCGAAACTGGAATCTTTTAATTTTTCGATATGGAGCATACGGAGAGAGTTTAGCGCGGTATTTTTGGCGGATTGTTTATAAAAAGGAAGAAGGCTAGTTTGGTGATTGAGGGTGCCAGATAAAACAATTTCAAAAACAGAGGCAGGGAAGTTTGGGTCTATAGTACTTTCTTGAGGCATATAGCCGATAAAATTTTGGGTTAGACCATCGGAAAATTTAATGGACCCATGGTGAGGCTTAAGTAAGCCTAATACGCCACGGACAAGAGTGGTTTTGCCAGAACCGTTGGGACCGACGATGCAGATGAAATCATGTTCATCGATAGAGAGGCTGAGATTTTTAATAACAGTGTGTTTATTGTAACCGAGGCTAAGACTGTTAAGCTCTACCAAACTCATTATTTTAAGGCCTCTTCTAGGACTTTAAGGTTTTGTTCCATGATATCAGTGTAGGTAAGGCCGCTATCGAAATCAGAAAGGCTGATATTGTGTGCAGAATTAAGTTCGAGTACTTTGGCGCCAGTAGCTTCGGCGATGGTATTGGCGAGCTTACCGTCGGTGAGCTCGATTTTTAAAACTACCTTAATATCGTCGGCTTTGACTTTGTCGATTAAGAAAGCTATTGTGCTACTACTAGCCTCGGTCTGTTCGGAACAGCCTGGGAAAGCGGCGAAGTAGTCCAAGCCGTATTCGTTAGAGAAATAGCGGAAAGGGAAACGATCGCCGAAAATAAGTTCCTTTTTGTTGGAATTATTAATGATGCCGCGAATTTGATAATCAATGCTAAAGAGACGGTTGACATACGCCTCGGCGTTTTTTTGGTATAGAACTGCTTCGCTTGGGTAAATTTTGGTGAGCTTATCTTTGATGGCTTCGACGATTTTGGCAGCGTTGACTGGGCTGGTCCAGATATGTTCGTCGTGTTCGTCCTCATGGTGGTCATGGTTGTGCTCTTCTTCCATACCTTCGACATGTTCTTCTTCTAATGGTTTTATGATGTCCATAAGGCGTAAAGTTTTGTCGGTGGGGATTTCGTTGTTTTCTAATAACCTTTCGACCCATTCGTCGGATTCGCCACCAACGTAAATGAACAAATCACTATTATTGATATCAATAATATCTTGTGGTGTGGGTTCAAAGTTATGAATTTCGGTGCCAGGAGAGACAAGCATTTTGAGCTTGGTAGAGTCGCCAGTGACGGCCCGAGCAAAATCGTAGCCTGGAAAAGTCGTGGAAATTATAGACGCAGGGGATTTTAGACTACGAAGCCTGCTGAGGCTAAAGATGCCTATAATGATTAAAGTTAATATAATGACTGAAGTGAGGATAATTTTGGAACTTCTTTTCATGGGGATATTATAGCATAGCTGCATGCTATAATATATTATATATGAAGCTAAAACATCGGAGGTTGATTGCACTTATAGCGGCATTTGTCGGTGTCGTTATTTGGCTGGTGATAAATCCGGAAAGTTATGAAAAGGAATTTGTCCAAGCTGAGAATGACGGCGAAGATTATGTGGCAGTTGCAATAACGGAAAGCGATGCGGAGGCGAAACTGGCAGTAGATATACTAGAACTTCTTGAAGTAAAAGGTAGGGCACCGAAGACTGGCTATACGCGGGAAGAGTTTTATAATGGCTGGCCGATGGTGGAAGGATGTAACCTAAGGCAAAGGATTATTAAACGTGAATTTGGTGACTCGGCGGTGCTGGATGGTTGTAATGTAGTGGCGGGAGAGTTTGATGAACCATATACTGGTGAACATTTGAAATACGAAAATCGGGAAGAGATTTCTAAGAGGATACAGATAGACCATGTAGTGGCACTTTCGGACGCTTGGCAGAAGGGAGCGCAATATTTTGATAAGGAGACGCGTTATAGAATTGCGACCGACCCGTTAAATCTGCTAGCGGTGGATGCGACTGCTAATGGTGAAAAGTCGGA
>CAKUXN010000041.1 GCA_934700415.1 uncultured Candidatus Saccharibacteria bacterium
TATTAATCCTTTCTTTTATTACTTTTTAATAATTAATTTATATAAGTAGTTGTAGTTATAGACTTGGTGGAAAAGTGGAAAAGAATAGTTAATAATAGAGAAGAGAAAGCTGTGGGAAAAGGTGAGTGAAAATAAGGAAAAGGTGGTGGGAAAAGTGGTTTTATACACATTGCTTACTTTTTTGTTATTAAATGAACAAAGTTTTTCTGCAACTTTTCGCAATGTTTTACTAGTGGTTTTACACAGGAAATTCACATTTTGAATAAAAAGATTAACCATAAATCTTCTCCTTGATTGCTTCAATTTGATCACGAAGAGTAAAGTTAAGCTTTAAGTCAGATTCAATCTTCTTAATTCCATGCATAACGGTAGTATGATCTTTGACACCTACTTCATTAGCAATTTTAGTTGTACTTAAAGATAGCTCTTTACTCAAGATAAACATTGCTACCTGACGAGCGGTTTTAATATTACTTACTCTGGATTTACTGCACATTTCTTTGACGGATAAATCATATTCTTTTGCTACTTTTTCCAGTACTTGTTTAGCGGAAACAGGGCGCAACCGTGAGGTACGATTAATGTTGGCTGAACCATTTTGGATAAGTTCCCACGGCGTAAGGCCTCTTACTTCGGACATTAAGAGAATTGTAGAAAACTCACCTTCTAGGTCACGAATATTGGTATTTACGTTTTCGGCGATATATTCAATTGCTTCAGGCTCAATTTCAGCACCAATAAGTTCTGCCTTGGCGCGAAGAATAGCACACTTATCTTCAAATTTTGGAAGCTGAAGATCAAACGCTCCAGCCCAAGTAAGGCGCGAAGAAAGCCTTTCATCTACTGATTTGATTTGATTAGGTAGACGATCACTAGTGACAATTATTTGTTTATTAAGTTGATAAAGATCGTTAAAAATATTAAAAAATTCTTCCTGAGATTTTTCTTTACCGACAATAAACTGAAAGTCATCTATAATTAAACAGTCTAACTTTTCAAATTTGCGATTAAATTCTTTACCTTTACCATTTTGAATAGCGTCGATAAAATCTGAATAGAAATGCGAGATTGGTGTGTAGAGAATCTTATAATCTGGATTACGTCGTAATAATTCGTTGCCGATAGCCTGAACAAGGTGTGTTTTACCGAGACCAGGGCCACCATAAAGAAAAAAAGGGTTATAACGTGTGCCTGGGGAATCAATAATACTTTTCGCGGCTGATACAGCAAGGTCGTTGTTTGACCCAATCACGAAATTATCTAAAGTGTATTTAGTATTGAGGCCATTGTTTAAAGATTCGCGAGAGGTTTTTATTGGTTTAACGCGATCTTTCATTAGATCGTTGGCAGCAATGACTTCCCGGGGTTTGATCTTGGGTTTAGTACTAGAATTAACTTCAAAATCGATTGTCTTTACCTCTATACCATTTTTTAGTAAAGCGTCAGTAATAATCTGAAGAAATTTTGAACGAAGCTGTTTAACATAGAAAGAATTTTTTACACCAATAATAACAGTACTATTATTAGAAGAAAGAAGGGAGGTATCTTGGAACCAAGTTGAAAAATTAGCGGGGGAAACTTTTTGCTCAATCTCCGCTAAAACATTCTCCCAGACGTTATACATTTTTGACCTCCTTTTTCATAGTATAGCACGGAGGGAGGAAGTTTTCCACAGATTTTATTCTTAAAAAACATGGTGTAATATGTGATATATATAAACAGGGGTAAAATTTTCCACAAAAAGAACTTTTTAGCGATGTGAATGTGGAAAACTGCTTGAAAATTGTGGAAAAATGAGTTATACTATAACAAGTATTTGAGAAAAATTAAATTTTAAGGAATAATATGCCAAAACGTACTTATCAGCCACACAAACGTCAGCGTAAAGTAGAGCATGGATTTATGAAAAGAAATGCTACCGCTAACGGTCGTAAGGTGCTTGCTCGCCGCAGACTAAAAGGACGCGCAAGACTAACAGCCTAAAATAAGCCCGAGAGGGCTTATTTATTATATAATATATATATATATGTTAAATAAGAAGTTCCGTTTTCACTCGCGGGGAGGAGTGAGATATGTATACCAAAAAGGGAAGACGATTCGTTCGACGAAAATGTCTCTCATTTTTGTGAAGAATACGCGTAATTATACAAGAATAGCTGTAGTAGTATCAAAGAAAATAGCAAAGTCAGCCGTAAAGAGAAATAGGATGCGGAGACGGATTTATGAAGCACTAAGAAAAAACTTTGACTACATACCAAAAGGATACGATTATATTTTTGTAGTTTTCTCAAATGATGTGCTTAAAATGTCATTTAAGGAGTTAGAAAAGAGATTGGGGGAGCTAGTCTCTGAAGCAAAGATATGTTATAATGGGGAGAAGAAATGAAAGAGTTTAATTTGAGAAAAACTATAATCTGGTCTTTAGTTTTTATTTTCTTTGTGGGGTCTATCGTTGCGGGAGGTCCATTTAATTTCATTGATATCATAATGGTAAGGCCGATAGTCAATGTTCTCTTTGTAATATTTAATTTGGTCCATGATTTTGGTTTGGCTATTATTATCTTTACGGTTCTAGTTAAGCTTTTGATGTTTCCTTTAACAAAGAGGCAGCTGAATCAGACTAAATTAATGAAGAAAATACAGCCAGAGTTAGTACAAATCAGAAAGAACTGTAATGGTAACAAACAGCTAGAATCTCTACAAACAATGGACCTGTATAAGAGATATAATATTAAACCGTTTGCATCAATTTTAACATTGATAATACAGTTCCCAATTTTCATTGCAATCTTTTCTGCGATTAGAGTGATTGCTACACCAATGCCGATTGATAATTTGATGAATAGAGCCTATGGAATTGTAGCGTATGAAGGGTCTGAAATCGCGAAACTTGAAGAAAAACAACAAGTATATTTAAGTGATTTGCAAAATAATGAGATTCCTGCTGAAGAAAAAGCGGAATATGATTTCCATCCACAACTTTTTGGCGTGATTAATTTGACGGCGAAAGCCAGTGACGTGATTAGCCCAACGAAGTTTAGTTGGAGTGCAGTGTTTATGTTCGCGTGTGCAATATTTGCGGCCTTTGCACAGTATTTTGTAACAAAGCAACAAATGCCTTCTGGTAAGTCAGAGAAAAGTAAAAAGTTCCGTGATTTGATAAGAGAAGCTAAGGACGGTAAAGAAATTGATGATAGTGACATAAGTAGTATGACTACGGGTCAAATGTCTAAGGTGATGCCGATTATGATGTTTATAATTATGATAAATCTGCATGGCGCATTAGCTTTTTATTATTTCTTAGGCAATATGATTACGATTTTACAACAAAAGATTATTTTTAGCCGTACAAAGGGGGAGATGGATGACGCAACCGATAAAGCAATGACAAAAGAACTTAAAAAAATACAAGAAGCTCAGGTGGTAGAAAATAAAAAAACAGGAACAAAAATTACAAGAATCTCCGCGAAAGATATTAAAAAGAAAAGGAGATAATAAAATGAATAAAGATGAATCAATTAGATTTGCTGCAAAATATCTGGAAGATTTACTAAGTTTTTTCGGTATAAATGTAGCGGTGTCTTCGACGATTGACGAGGAAGTGATACAGCTATCTGTTCCTTCCACTTCGCTAAATTCGCTTTTAATCGGTAGAAACGCGGATAATTTAAGAGCCTTACAGCATATTGTGTCGATGGCACTTGTAACTCACGGAGCGGAAGTAACTCGGGTAAATGTGGATATAGCAAGCTACAAAAGACAAAGGGCAGACAGAATTAGCGAAAAGACAGAAGGTTGGATTCGCAAGGTACGCGAAACTGGTGAGCCGATGACTATTAATTTAAATGCAGCAGACAGACGAGTAGTACATAAGTTGGCGGGGGATTATTCTGATATTGAGACACACTCTGAGGGTGAAGGCAGAGATAGAAAACTGATTATCAGTAAGATATAGAAGTAATAATCCTAAAAATGCTTTATAAGAGGAAAGTTTTTGCTATTTCTCTTCGGCTGTTTCTTCAATGACTGAAGAAGGACCAAGGATGATTACGAAATCGTAATCGCGGGTGATGGAGGAGGGGGCTTCGGAAATAGGAGCAACTTTAATGTTATATAGTTTTTCTAGCATATCTTCTGTGCCAGGTTTGTTTTTGCTGGAATAAATAGTAAGATCTTCTTTGAAGTCTGAACCTTCTGGAGCATTACCAATGGCGCTGACGATATAGCCATTTTCTTCTAATTTCTTTTGTTCGGAACTAGCTAAACCAGATTGACCGGTAGCATTGAAGATAGCGATAGTCGGGTGTTCGTAAGTGCGCGGATCATTGCTGAGATTTTCAGCAACAAAGGCTTGGATGGGTCCATAATTACCAACACCACCGCGAGGTAAAACATAAGAGATGCCATTGTCTAGGGTGCCAGCTGTCATGAAATCGGGCCAGAGGGCGATTTGTCGCATACTTTCAAAATCAAAATCAAAAGTTAAATGAGCAGCGGACTTTAGTTCGTCGAGAGAGAAATTGCTACGGAAATTATCCCCTAAAGTAGAGGCCAAGCCTATAATATCTGTAATAGAAAGGTCTTTTTCGAAAATCTTGTTTTTTATACCTACTAGGATTTTTTGCTGAGAGGCTCCACGAGAAAAATCTCCACCTGTGGTACCATGACGTGCGCGGGCGAGACCGAGAGCTTGTTCACCGTTTAAAGTGTATTTAACGCCAGGCTCGTAAACGGCCCCAGTCCAATAATAATCGTAAATGCCTTCATCTAGAGTCACATCAATACCACCCAGAATATCAACTATTGAGATAAGGGAGCCCCAATTTAAGTGGGCATAGTATTGAAAATCTACTCCGAGAATACTACCTACTTCTGTCATTAGCGCAGTGGCGCCACCAGCCTCGTTGTCACCATACATATTATTACACCAATATACTTCATTAATTTTGCCGGTAGCAGTACAGGTAGGAGAAGCTTTGAGATCGCGTGGTAACGAAAGCATTGCAATATCACCTGTTTCTTGGTTTAAGCTAATCATCATGATGGAGTCGGTCAGTTGTGCCCCTGCATGTATACCATTACCTTCGTCGCCTTCCATATTGTAACCACTAGTACCAAAAGCAAGGATATTGGTACGACCATTTGCATCAGTTTTGAGAGGCTCATAGGTAGGCTCAATAAACTTTATTAAATCTAGGACATTCCCCTGACCGCCAGTGATT
>CAKUXN010000042.1 GCA_934700415.1 uncultured Candidatus Saccharibacteria bacterium
TTTCAAGAAGGCTTGGTACAATTGATTGCCTAATATATTGCAAATCAGGACTAATCGAATTAATAATCTTATATGAATTTTTTGCATCTAATCCTGCTTTTTTAAGTAGTCTCTCACTTACAAAGCTATAAGTTAAAAGCTCATTTCCACCAAAACCACTCAAAATATCACGCACCTTAGTTTTTAGTTCAAGCATTTTATTAGGAGTAGCTGCCAAATGTCGTGACAAAACTGGAACTATATTGTCATATCCTAACAAGCGTCCTACTTCTTCAATAATATCTTCTTTTATATGAATATCTGTTCGCCATTCTGGCACAGTGATTTTTAAATCTTCACGGTGATCATGAATTTTAAAACCAACATTTTCAAGCGTATCCATTATAGTCTTTTTATCGTAAGTTGTGCCAAGCAAATTGTTAATCTCATCCGTAGTAATTTCTACTTTAACTTGATGGGCATCCTCAGTATATACGTCGACGACTTCGCTTACTCTAAAACCATCCGAAAGCATCTCAGCACATTTTTTAGCAACTTTCAAAGTTTGGTATGCGGGCTGACCTTTCGTAAAACGAGTAATAGCTTCCGAAAAAATACCATGAGCCATTTGAGTTTTGCGTAAATTATATAAACTAAAGGTAGCCGATTCCAAAATAATATTTTTTGTATTATCATCAATCGCAGTCACCAAGCCACCCATCGCACCAGCAAGTGCCACCGGCTCATCGCCACTACAAATCACGATATCATTATCGTTAAGATCGGTTTCTTTTCCGTCGAGTAAAGTTAATTTCTCGCCATTACGAGCCAAACGAACGTTAATCTCAGGTTGCTTTTTCCCGCCAACGGCAACAAACTTATCGTAGTCAAAAGCGTGTAATGGCTGGCCAGTCAAAAGCATCAGATAATTTGTAGCGTCCACTATTGAATCAATGGGTCGCATACCAGCTTTTGCTAATAATGTGTCTATATATGTCAGATATTTCTTTTTCAGTTCGCCGTGTTTTTCCATCACTATTGCCGTATAGCGCGCACAAATAGAAGCATCAGCAATACGAACAGATAGGCTCAGTTCTCCACCAATACGTGACGCCCCTAAAAATTCAAATTCAGCTGAAGAAAAATTGGGTTCAGTAAATTTAACGCCAAGTATTCCAGCTACTTCACGCGCAAATCCAATCAAGCCAAAACAATCAGGCCTATGCGTCAAAGATTTATTCTCGATTTCAAGGATCAAATCTTTAAGATCAAAAACATCTGCTAATGGCACACCAGGCCCTGCAATTGCGGGATCAATTTCTACGATACCAGAATGGTCTTCACCGAAATCAAGCTCATCCGCTCCTGCTAACATACCATTTGATTCATATTTGCCAAGCATTTTACGCCTACCAATCACAAACGGCGCATCTTCATGAACCGAAGCTGGCACTATCGCACCTGGAGCAATCCAAACTGCAAGCATCCCCTCACGTACATTCGGCGCACCACATACTACTTGTACAAGTTCATTGCTACCGTTATCAATTTGGCACAAAGTTAAATGCGTTTCAGGGATTTTTTCAGCTGTAATAACCTTCACTACGTATATTTTGTCATATTTATGCGTCTCATCTATCACGCCTTCTACTTCAACCAATCGTGCGCCAATTAGACGTATTAATTCGTCATCAGCCACCGGAATATTTACGTATTTTTTTAACCAGTTAAGCGAAATTTTCATTTAAAACTCCTTCAAGAAATTAAGGTTTCCTGATTCGAAATAGCGTACATCCTTCAAACCATAGCGTAACATTACTAGTCGGTCAATTCCACCACCCCAAGCAAAACCATGGTATCTCGTCGGGTCGATACCAGCCATTTTAAGTACATTTGGATGAATCATCCCGCACCCCAACATTTCCAAAAAGTCACCCTTTTTACCACCTAGTGACTTTGGCTTTTCAATCATAAATTCAAGACTTGGTTCAGTAAATGGAAAATAGCCGGGTTGCGTTCTAATATTCAATTTCTGTTCATAGTATTTTTCGAAAAATTCACGCAAAATTCCTAGCATATTACCCATTGTACAATTTTCCGATACATATACACCTTCACACTGATAAAAAGTATGCTCGTGCGTAGCATCCACATCTTCATTGCGATAAACTCGTCCTGGTACTACGACGGCAATTTCTTTTCCTTCAGCTAGGTTCTTCTTATACATTTTGAGTACTCGGTGTTGCATCGTAGATGTATGGGCGGGCGGAATTAGCCCCTCCTCCGTACGGAAAGTATCATATCCATCACGAGCCGGATGTTCTTTTGCAAAATTCAAAGAGTCGAACATATGGAATTCATCATCTAGCTGCCTAGACTCGATTACGTCAAATCCCATCAACTGATAAATTGAAATTACTCGGTCGAATTCCGACATCAACGGATGTTTCGAACCATCAAATACCGAGTATACATCTGGTATTTTTTCATTAGGAGCACACGGTGCCGTAATATCAAGTGGCAAAACTTCTGTATCAAAAGCCTCCTCTTCAACAATACGCATTTTCTCCAATATTTCAGCCTTACGCGCATTAAGCTCTCGACCAAATTCACCACGCTTCTCCGCCGGCACGTCCTTAATCTTCGCATAATCTGCGTTTAACTTTTTTAATTCTTGTTTTAACCGTTCCAACTCTTGCATATATTGTATATTATACAACAAAATTACGATTTCTTACATCTGCAAATTCGATGTCGTTTAATAAAATAATATACACATTATCGGCTAATTGATTTTCGTTATCAAACAATAGTTCATGAGATTCTTCGACGGCTGGTGCACCAAACGCATAGCGCGTCGAAGCATCATATTGAGCAATATAATTATAATAATCTAAAGTATCGAGCAAAGCCACTACAGTATCTTTCGTTAAACCAGAATAGCGCGCCAAAATTCCTTCATAGGAATTGTCTAGTGGATGTTCTTCATAATAATCATCTAGAAAAGCCGTCACAGCAGATTTGCCTTTACCATCCTCGCCAATTAATCCCATCGTTTCAGCAAGCGACTGGTCTTCGATAAATCTTTGGTAATATTTAGCCGTATCCCAGCTCGGCGATTCTGTAGCAGCAACACTCTCTTCCTTTACCCTGTTACCAGCTACACAAGATTGTCCACCTATATAGCCTATATTTGCCAACAAATCCGTATTACTTACCACGTCTATGGTATCTCCAATGATAGGAATTGCGCCTATCGCTGAATTTACCACATTATTAAAAGATGAACTCTCAGTCTGTACAGACCCCCAGCTCCCAAGTTCATTAGCTATATTCTGGTCTACTATTCCAAACGCCGACGAACGATTATCACAATACAAAATATATTTTGCCAAATCTGATTTACCATTTATAATAACATTCCCGTCTTCAGCCACTTCATCCAAAAAGCTATTTTCTTTATCTAACACATTGATAACATCGGCGGGATCGACACCAATCGTAGAAGTATCTGTTATAGAATAGGGGTTACAGTAAGCGTCTCCAATTGCACCAATAGATGCCAAGTACGGACAAGTATCTGCGTACTCCTCCTCAGTAGGTAAACTATTTGAAATATCGTATGCTAATGCAGTCGGGCTAAGCGCTGCAATTGAAGATGATATTGTTGAGGCAGTTGAAGTAACCGCACCTATCACGGTATTAACAGTCAAGAAACTCATCATTTGAGTCATCAAATTCCCTATAAAAGTATATTTTGATGTTATGTCAAATGGATTTCTCTGTGAACGTTCATATTTAGCGTTTTCTGCAATTACTTGTCGTTGCGCTAAAGCAAAATTTGTATATTTTGTTCTATTAGCAAGTGAACCACCATTCGAGCGATGTGTATTTCCAAGATACATGTTAGCTCCAGAGGTTAAAGCATTACCTAAATCCTCGCCACCAATATCAGTGATTAAATCTCTGGTTAACATATTTGACACAACTGGTGTTATAGCCGAAATCAAGCCCGCCACCGTTACTCCTATCGCTACGCTGAGGGCAATACCTTTCACAATTTTACCTACTAATGGCCCACACGCAGCTGAAGACATACCAAACGTAAATGCTGCACCTACTGCGCCCAATATACACCCTGCAATTTCAATAGCGCTAGTGATTGCAGATACTGCATTAGCGGCAATTTTCGTTACGGCACATGCCTCAAAAGCCTCCATACTTGTCCCAAGTCCACCAACGACTCTTTTTATATTACTAGCAAAATTAAAACTCTTTACACTCGGGTCATTCGGATCTACCGAACCGCCACCATAAAGTGCAGCAATGCCGCTAGATTGCATTGCACTTTTATTTGTAGTTCTTTTTTCGGAACCTAAAGTTTTTACACCGCCCTTGCCATCATCAATAAAATTAGAAGTTTCGTCGGAGCTGTTCCATGTACCAGTACTAACTAATACAGTATTAGTATTTTCTTTAGACTCATTAAGTGCGGACGTAAGTTCGTTAATTGGCACTTCGCTGCCATATCCAGCCTTAGTCTTATCAATAGCCTCAAAATAAGAAGTCACTAAATTAATAATTTGAAGTGCCTCACTTGCTGTAACTACCATATTAATAGCCCCAAAAGTATTCATTACGGTACAAGCAATATTAGCACCTTGCTGAACCTTACCAGAAATATCATTTAATTTTGTTCTAACATCTGCTTCAGTTTTCAGATCAGATCTTTTTATTACTGACGGCTCAGGTGAAATATCATCTGCCTTATATTTAGCCCCTTCAGGCGCTTTATATTTACCTGGAGCTACATCATCCGAATTAAATGCTCCAGTTTTTGTGTTGCCATCAGAATCAGTTGTCTCTTCATTTGCGCCAACTACTTTCATCCCGCCATCCTGTATATCCTCTGCTCCTTTGGCTATCATTTCAAGCGCTACTTTTTTAGTATTACCATCTTTTGCTTCGGCAACTTTTTTTTGAAAGTCCCGAAATATATTTCGTGTAATTTTATTACTGCCCAAAAACTTAGCCGTCAAAGTGCCAAACCAGTTTGCAATCGACCCACGCCACGTCAAAGATCCCTTATTATATCCATTAAAAAAGTCTGCGTTACCTTCGTATAATTTTTTGAACGAAACTGCCTCAGAATTATAATCTGTATTAAATTTTTTCAAATTCAGTTCAGTAAGAGCTCTGGCAGATTTTTCATCGACTGCCAC
>CAKUXN010000043.1 GCA_934700415.1 uncultured Candidatus Saccharibacteria bacterium
TTTCAAAATCATGTTCTTTTGCAATTTTGATTGATTTTTCAGAAAAGCTTTTTCGCAATTTATCGTTAGAAAGAATCTTCACCATCGCCTCGCTAATTTCAGAAACATCACCAGGCCTGCATAAAAACCCATTTTCACCGTTAATACACACCTCGCTAACTGCGCCCTTATCTACCGCAATCAAAGGAAGCCCCGTCGCGGCTGCCTCTATTAATACTATTCCCTGCGTTTCAATCTCAGAAGCCGTAGCAAACACATCACCAAGTTTATATATTTCGTATAGATCAGGTGGCATAATCCTTCCCAAAAAATGTATATTAGCACTCTTCTTGGCTATTTTTTCTAATCGTGGTCGATCTACCCCATCGCCTACAATTACTAGCTGGATGTTCGGCATTTTTTGCTCTGCGGCAAGGAATGCCTCAATTACGGCTCCCACATTTTTTTCAGGGTCAAGTCTCCCTAAATTCAAAACCGTGCGACATTCTTCTTTTAATTCATATTTAGAATATAACGCTTTTGAAGGTTTACCAGGTTTAAAATTTTTCAAATCGACACCATTCGACACCGCCGCCACTGGTACTGGGAATTCTTTACCGCGCGATAAAATCAGATTTGAAATTGCCTGTTTCGTTGGCATCGTCACAAAATCGCTTTTGCTCTGGCGGTTCACGAAATAAGCTGAAAGTAAAGCATTCACAGGCTTCTTCATCAAGGCTGGCATTTTTAAAGGTTCAGTAATTACTTCTGGCTGATTATGCTCTGTAGTCACCACGGGAATGTTATTACGTCTTGCATAATATACTACCGACAAACCAATCGGATCCGATACTTGTACATGTACCACGTCTGGTCTAAATCTCTTTAAAATTTTCTTCACTTCACGCTGTGGGAATATCGAAACCCTAAACCCATGTTTATAAAATAATCGCCTTTTCCCGCCTAGTTCATGAATCTGATCAGGATAAATTTTTGCTTGTACTGAACGTAAATAGTGCACATTCACATCATCTATTATTTCGGTATGATTTTTACCATTTTGTGAAGGGCAAATTACCAGCACCTCATGACCACGCTCAGCTAGCCCAGTCGCTAAATTATGCGAAAACACTGCCACCCCGTTTATCATTGGATAGTAAACGGCTGAAGCAATTACAATTTTCATTACAAACCTTTCGCAGCGTCCATCTGCGGGTCACGCATTGAATTAATATCTTCGTAAGTCCGCTCGACTTCTATATCAGGAGTAATACCAGTTTGGTTTATTGAACGATCGTTTGGTGTATACCATTCAGCCGTAGTTACTTTAAGCGTTGTACCACCAGAAAGATCATAAAGGCTTTGTACTACGCCTTTACCATAAGTCTTCTCTCCCAAAACCGTCGCTTTCTTATAATCTTGCAAAGCACCCGCTACAATTTCTGAAGCGGAGGCCGTCGAACCATTTACCAGTACTACCGTCTTCATATCTTTCAAAATCGCCTTACCGCTGGCGGTATTTGTAGTAGTATTTCCAAAGTGCTTTGATTTTTGCTCCAAGATTTTTTGACTATCAAGCCAAAGGCTAAGTAAATCCTGTGCTGCCGATACGTATCCACCGCCATTACCACGCAAATCCAAAATCACTTTATTAATTCCCTTTGAGCCAAATTCGCCAGCCATCTTTTGCACCATTGTACCAGTGTTGTCATCAAATCTAGTGACCGTAATGATTGCCGTCTTTCCATCATAATCCACGTAAGCAGATACGTTATTAATTGCCTCACGCTTCATAGTATAATCGTACTCTTCACCATTTCTAACAACTGTAACCATCACCTCTGAACCAGTATCACCACGTACTCTTTTAGCAATCTCGTCCGAACTTAAGTTCCAAACTTCTTCACCATCAATTTTAAATATAATATCACCAGCCAAAATCCCAGCCTTACGTGCAGGATTATCCGGCAAAGTTCGAAGCACTCTTACATATCCGTCGCGAAGCCCCATTTCGATACCAATTCCAGAACCCACATTTCCATGAAGATCATCATAAAAATCAGAACTCTTTTCCGCATTCATGTATACCGTATATACATCGCCAAGTGCATTAACCATACCCTCTTTGGCTCCTTCAACAATCACTTTCTCAGGAACATCGCCATTATAAGTGGAAGCCAAACGATTATATACCTCGTTTAGCGGTGTCCAATCTATTTCAGACGAATAGCTAGTATTAAATCCAAGGTATGGCCCAAAACCTCCAAACCAATTATTCCAGTTAGCCCCCACTACAATGCCAACCATCGCCATCACAGCACCGATTATGATAGCATTACCAAGACTTGTCTTTTTTTCTTTCCACTCTACTTTTTCACTCATTATTTAATTATACCACAAGTAATTTGTGATGCGAGCTAAAAATGAATATATTTATATCTAGAAGCGGTCGCCGCATCCATCGTACGGGCACCAAAGTCACCATATCTATAAACACCAGAATAAAGAAATGTCGAATACGCGTTATTATATTCCGTTACATTCACAGAACCATCGGCATTCACGCTTTCCACCCACCATACGTGACCATATAGATTATCATCAATCTGTCCGATAGCTCCCGCTTCTGGAATATTATCTACACGATAACCAAAAAGGCGCGCCTTGTCATCCCAATAATTTGCATTCCCCCAAGCTAAAATCTTACCATAAGCTTCATAAGCCTTCCAACCTACATAGCTCACACATTCACAAACATATCCGCCGATATAAGAACCATTGATAGTCGTGCCATAAGCATCTTGATTATGTGGACAATCACCTTGCCATGGATAAGTATTGTAACCTGTATATGAACTCCCGCCGTATAGTTCTGGGTGAGCTTCCTTTTCGGCTTGTTCAGCAATTCTTTGAGCTTCCAAGGCCTGCCTTGCAATTTGTTCATACGCAGCCGCATCATTCTGGTATTTTTCAATCAGAGCCTGCTGCTCAGCCCTAGTAGCTATCAGTGAAGCCTTCGCATTTTTTTGCTCCACCAATAATTCCTCTACTTTAATTTTATCAGCCTCAAGTTGTTCTTTTGCTTCTTTGACTTTTGCCGCCGTCACACTAATTTGTTGTTTTACCACTTCGCCACGAGCCTGTTTTTCGGCCAAATCCGAAATTGAACTCGCACCAGCAAGGATTGTAATCGGCTCCGCGTCACCCTCAAAATGCACATTAATCAAAAGTTCCGCCAACGCCTCCTGCTGGTCATTTAATTTCTTTTCTGTTTCTTCAATCTGCTCAGTAAGATCGTTAATCTGGGCTTCAGTTTCCGCAATAGCTAATTCAGTTCCTGCAATTTCAATATTAAGCTCATTAACTTTCATTTGTAACATGCTGGCTGCATTACTTGCCGTCGCCGCGTTTTTATTAGCTTCTTGTTCTTTTTCCGCCGCCGCTCTACACTCTGGGCTACGTTTACACGCCAGTGAAATGCCGTCTGCCTCATGCGAAGACAAAACATTAGTGAGAATCGGCACTACAAGAATATTTGCAAGAACTGCAGCAGTTAATATTTTTTTTGTTTTACTAAGCATTACCATATTCTCATTATGGCATATCGTCAAATAAAAGTCAATCTTACTCCTAAGTTTTATGCAGATACTTAGAAATTGCAAGTCGCGCAGACACTCTACCAATCACAATCCCAATTAGCGCAAAAGCAACGTAAACTAAAATTAGTTTATTAGATTCCAAAATCTCTGTAATCGTATTAACATTAATACCGTAATTTGTAAACTTTGGTGCGAAAAACATAAATCCAAAATAGCTCACCGTCGCCGCAATTAAACCAGCGATTATTCCGCAAATTTCTGCCTCCACAAGAAATGGTCCACGGATAAATCTTTTATCGGCACCAACCAATTTCATCATGTATATTTCTTCTCTACGCGAGAAAATCGCCATCCGAATCGTACTAAAGATAATCAAAATCGAAATTGTTAAGAACACCGCCGCAAGAATCATGCCACCAGTTCGAGCAATTCGAGCCCAAGAAGTAATAGTCGCAATTTCAACCTGATTTACGTCATAAGTCGGAGCTTTTACTCTATCGAGACTCGACTGAAACTTAGCATTTGTTTCCACAATATTTCTGATACTATCCAAATTGTCTACATCATAAACTTTAACCCGCATCGTTGCTTGCATTTTTGAAATCATCAATTTTTTCATTTCATCATCAAGCACGTTTATAATATCATCACTATCCTTGTTGTCTTCAAGGAATTTTTCATATTCATCTTCCGAAGTAGAAGTCACGACGCTCTTGATATTTCGGTCTTCTGAAATAATATCCTTTAACTCATTCAAATCTTCTTCTGATGTCGTCGGTTTAAAATAAATAGTAATATCGATTTTATCGCGCATCATTTCGGCAGTATTAGTCAGAATCACGCTAGCCACTACGGTTACAAACAAAATGATTAGTGTAATTGCCATTACCACAGTCGCCGCAGTCGAAAGCCAAATATTTCGCGCAAAACCAGAAGTACCATATTTAATGATGCGTCCTTCTTCTCTTAATGGATGACGCTGGCTAGTCTTACGCATTACGCGCAAACCTTTTTTTGCAGTCTTTTTTAGTTCTTTATTAGACCCTGGTAAATTATTTTTTCTTATCATTGAATCATCCTTTGCTTTGACCTCAGGGCATGCCCTGGCGTTTGAATAACTTTCTTCGGCATTTTGGGGCGTGGAGTTTCATCAAGCTTATATATACCACCATTCTTTTGGTCATCCACAATCTTACCGTCTTTCATAGTCACCACGCGTTTTTGTAAATTATTAACTATATTTTCATTATGTGTTGTCACTAAAATAGTCGTGCCAAAATCATTAATCTTCTTTAGAAGTCCGATTATTTCCTCGGTGGTCAATTTGTCCAAGTTTGCCGTAGGCTCGTCCGCAATCAGAATTTTTGGTTGCCTAGCAACCGAACGAGCAATTGACACTCTCTGTTGCTGACCACCCGAAAGCTGAGCTGGGAATTTTTTCGCCTGATCTAGAAGGTCCACCAGTTCCAAAACTTTCGGAACGGTGCGTCGAATTTCTTTACCACTCATACCTGCAATTTCAAGCGCAAAAGCCACGTTTTCGTACACAGTACGTCGTGGTAACAATTTAAAGT
>CAKUXN010000044.1 GCA_934700415.1 uncultured Candidatus Saccharibacteria bacterium
TTCTTTGAGCTTCCCTCATTTTTTAAAATCTCTGCCAACATTAAAGATGTATCGCCCTTATAGCATCCTAGTTCCACAAAATCCCCCTCGCACGAGAGTGACTCTCGAGCGAGTTCAAGAATTTTCTCAGTCTCTAGCTTCGAAACTTGATCGTTTTTCCAAACCATTTATACATTTTATAATTAATTTTGTGCGTCGATTAATTCGCCAGCTTTTTTAATCATATATGCTGCTTCATTCGTCGGAATTACATATACTGGCTTTGAGTCTTCTTCTGCCACATTTGTATAACCTTTCGATTTATCCATCGCGGCATCATTCTTGAGTTTGAAACCCATAAATTCTAATTTTGAAATAATCGAACTGCGTACCGGAATTGAACGTTCTCCAATCGTCGCAGTAAACACAATCGCATCTACTCCACCCATTTTAGCAGCAAACTCGCCAATCTTACCAGCTACGCCATCTATAAATAGATTATAAGCCGCCGCTGCATCTTCATTACCTTCTTCTGCTCCTGCAATTATTTCACGCATATCAGAAGAACTTGCCATAGCAAATAATCCAGACTGCTTATTCATTAATTTAATTGCTTCTGCTGCGCCCAGTTTCTCACCAAGTAATGCTCCGATCGTTGGGTCGATTGAGCCCGTCCTAGTTGAAGACATCAAACCTTCAAGTGGAGTTTCACCCATAGACGTATACGCAGGTTCACCATTAATAAGTGCCGTTACTGAACATCCCGAACCTAAGTGGCATACTATCATAATCTTTTCCATAATTCCAAGCTCAGCAATTTTGCGCATCATATAGCCATAAGATGCTCCGTGCGCACCCCAACGCCCAAGATCAAACTCTTCAATTATTTCTTTTGGCAGTGCATAATCTGTATCCTTGCGCGAACTCTTAGTCAAAGCTTCCGAGTCAGACATTACAATAATCGGTACACCTTCAAATGTTTCTTTTGCATTTTTAATACCACGTTCTGTACCAGGTACGTGTAAAGGATTGGTTACTTGTACTTTCTTAAGTTGCTTCATGGTTTCTTCATCAACAATATGATTTACTGAAAAATATTTGCCAGCTGCCACTACCCTTACTAAAATCCCATCCAGCGGATGTGCTTCGTTAATAAATCCTTCTTTTTCAAAGATTGCTTTGGCTTCCTTAAACGCAACATCAAGAGAATCCCACTTTTTATCTACCTCGTACTCAGCACCATCAGCTTTGGTTACCGTGCAAATAAATTTCTTTGCACCATCAATTTCAATTCCTTCAAAATAAAGAGAACAAACTTCATCTTCACCTTCATAAAGCGAAAATTTCTCCGAAGATGAGCCCGAATTTAAGACTAAGAAAATTTTGGTAATATTTGTTGCCATAAAAATAACTCCTTTCCCCAATTATACCATATATTATATAATGCTATTTCAAATACTTTCTCAAATACTCACCCGTCGGAGTCTTCGCATTACGCGCCAAATCTTCCGGTGTGCCTTCAGCACACACTAGACCACCTTTAAGTCCACCTTCTGGCCCCATGTCGATCACCCAGTCAGCCGACTTAATCACATGTAAATTATGCTCAATAATTATCATCGAATTCCCACCGTCCACCAATCTGTTCAAAATCGCGAGCAATCTTTTCACATCATCCGTGTGGAGTCCAGTCGTCGGCTCATCCAAAATATAAAGCGTTCGCCCTGTTGATCGCCGTGCCAACTCCGTCGCAAGCTTAATTCGTTGCGCCTCACCACCTGAAAAAGTCGTAGCTGGTTGCCCTAACTTTATATATCCAAGCCCCACTTCTTGTATCGTACGAAGCTTTGGCGCAATCGATGGAATATTAGCAAAAAACTCTACTGCCTCGTCAATCGTCATGTCTAGCACTTCCGAAATATCTTTACCATTATATTTTATTTCCAAAGCCTCGTGATTATATCTTCTACCATGACACGCTGGGCAAGTCACATATACATCCGGCAAAAAATGCATTTCAATTTTATTTACACCATCACCCTGACAATGTTCGCACCTTCCGCCTTTTACATTAAACGAAAATCTTCCTGCTTTATACCCACGTACTTCCGCTTCTGGTTGAGAAGCAAAAAGTTCTCGAATTGCATTAAACACCCCAGTATACGTTGCTGGGTTCGATCGTGGCGTTCTTCCAATCGGTGATTGATCGATCACGATTGCTTTATTAATTTTATCAATTCCTTCAATTTTCTCATGTGTACCAGAAACTGTCTGCGCTCTATGTAGTCTTGCTAACAGCTCGTTTGCCAAAATATTGTTTACAAGTGTAGATTTACCAGAACCAGATACACCTGATACTACCGTCATTACTCCCAACGGAAAATGCACATCAATATTTTTTAAATTATTTTCCCGAGCTCCAACCACCACCAGTTCATAGTCTTTTTTTACTTTTCGTCGCTTTTTTGGTACTGGAATCGTCATTTTACCAGATAAGTATTGTCCCGTAATCGACTCTGGATTATCTGCGACTTCCGTCGGCGTACCAGCCGCTACTAAACGTCCACCACTTACCCCCGCTCCTGGACCAATATCAATAATATAATCCGAAGCCCACATCGTATCTTCATCATGCTCTACTACAAGTACTGTATTTTTAAGATCTCTCAAATGCTTCAAAGTAGCAATTAGTTTGTCATTATCACGCTGGTGAAGTCCAATCGACGGCTCATCAAGTACATACAATACCCCTTGCAGTCCCGACCCGATTTGTGTCGCTAACCTAATTCTTTGCGCTTCCCCACCAGATAAAGTATTCGCCGCTCGTCCAAGCTCAAGATATCCTAACCCCACATCCTTCATAAATTTCACTCGTTCGCGAATTTCCTTTAAAATTGGCGCCGCAATCATATTCTCCGCTTCCGTAAAACCCAAGTCCTGATTTAGCACTTCAAGCGTTGCGTCCACATCAAGATTACACATATCCACAATATTAAGGTCATGCACAGTAACAGCAAGCACGGCCGGCTTAAGCCTTGCTCCATGACAAGTCTGGCATTCTCTTACTCGCATAAATCTCTCAATATCATGCTTCATAAATTCCGAAATTTTCGAATCATTATAACGTCTTTCAAGTGTGGGGATCACACCCTCATAAGTCGTTTCATATACTGTACCATCCGCAAATCTACCCGAACCGCTAATTTTCATTTCATATTTTTCATCACCTGTACCATATAAAATAATCTTCTGCGCTTCTTCACTCAAGTTCCCAATTGGTTCATAAATTGAAAAATCATGTTTCGCTCCCACCTGCATCAATCTTTTCAACCACCAAGAATCTTGTTGTACGCGATTAAACGGCCTAATTCCGCCTTCTGCAATCGTCAAATTCTTATTAAATACCAATTCTGGATCCACTTCCATCCTCGAGCCAAGTCCAGTACAAGTCGGACAAGCTCCTTCTGGCGCATTAAAAGAAAATAATCTCGGCGAAAGTTCTGGTATCAATTCATCTGGATGATCCGGACAAGCATAACGTTGTGAATAAGTTAAGACTTCCGTTGATTCAGCTGCAATTTTATTCTCACCCACTGCCGTTGAAGTATCATTTATCTTCAGTAGTTTAATAATCCCCTGCCCCATATCAAGTGCTTGTTCAATCGACCCTGAAATTCTAGAATAAAGATCTGGTGACAGCACAAATCTATCCACCACAATTTCAATATCATGTCGTTCATTCTTATTAAGTTCTGGAAATTCATCTAACGCATAAATAATTCCATCTACTCTCACCCGTGAAAAGCCTTTCGCTAAGTATTGCTCTGAAATATGTAAAAATTCACCTTTTTTAGAAGACACAATCGGTGCAAGTAGCATCAATTTTGACCCTAAAGGCAATTTCATCACCTCATTCACAATATCTTCCACCGAACGTCGTGAAACCTCTTTATGGCAAATCGGACAATGTGGCACTCCTACCCTTGCAAACAACAAACGCAAATAGTCATACACTTCCGTCACTGTCGCTACCGTCGAACGCGGGTTTCTAGAAGTCGATTTCTGGTCAATCGAAATTGCTGGCGAAAGACCTGTAATTGAATCCACCTCTGGTTTATCCATCACACCAAGAAACATTCTCGCATACGAAGACAAAGATTCCACATACCGTCTTTGCCCTTCCGCGTAAATCGTATCAAAAGCAAGTGACGATTTGCCAGAACCAGATAAACCCGTAATAATTACCAATTTATCTCTCGGTATATCGACATCAAGATCATGCAAATTATTTTGTCTTGCGCCTCTTACGCGAATGTAATTCTCTTCCATAAACGCTAAATATTATACCAAAAAAGTCAAGCTTTGTCCAGATGTAGGGTTAGAAGAGAACTTCGAACGTCTCTTTAGCTTTAAATTCTACCAAAATATTTTTTTCATCACCATATATATTATATAGTACGGTTTCTTTTAGCTTCGGCAAATCCATCTCTTTTATATTCACCTGTTCATCATACATTAAAGGCAATCCAGATTGCTGCAACACACGATACGCCATCCATGGCACATACTCACTAAAACTAGGCGCCAGTAACCTTTGTAAAATTGTATAGTTTCTCGGCATGTGTAAAATCACTGGCGAAAATCCTACATTCCCACTCACCTGTATATATTTTGTCTCACTCTCTAATACAATTGGCATTTCGTTTAGATCCGACACCACCATATCCATCACCATATTTCGATAAATATCTTGCTCTTTCAATGCATTACCAAATGTCAACGCAAATATCACAAAACACCACGACAAAACAGTCACTGGAATTTTTAAAATCCACCCATTCTTTTCTCCCCTCATCGTATAAATTGCAAAAATCGCAATTGCCACACCAAATGGATACATTGTCCTTGTCGCATAAAGTGGCTT
>CAKUXN010000045.1 GCA_934700415.1 uncultured Candidatus Saccharibacteria bacterium
AAAATCTCAAAAGGGGACCAAAAAGAGTAATTTACGAAAATGGCAAAAAGGTTACTTCAGAAGAAAATAAAGAACCCGAAAACCTCAAAGAACACGAAAAAGACAGTAAGGAAATAGAATTAGAAAAAGAAAAAGCTAAGTTACTGGAATTAGAGAGGCAGAAACAGCTCGAATTTGAAAGAGCTAAAAAAGAGGAAATCGAAAGAATCAAAAATCTAACCACCGCCGAAAAACAAGCCGAGCTTGCAGCCGCCGAAGCCGAAAAAGCCAAAAACACTGCCAGGATAGAAGAAATTAACAAGAAGATTGAACCAATCGACGCCCAAGAAGAACTAGAGAAAAACAAAGCCCGTATCGCAGAAATTAACAAAATTCTTGGTGAGGACGCAAGTAAACCACTAGTTGCCATAAATGCTGATTTTACTAAAGACAAAAAAGATTTGGCACACGACCTAGCCGAGCAAGAACTAAATAGTGAAAATTCTAAATCTGGCTTTTTGAAAAGGCTATGGAAGGGAACCTTATTTAAAAAATATTATGAGCAAAAATATACGCGCGAATTTACCGAAGGTGAACGAAAAGCAAAAATTGGTGATGAAGAACTTAGTGTTGATGAAATATTGGCCAAACGAAAAAACAGCGCCATTTCTCGTTTCATAATGAGCGTGACAGAAGACAGCGAAGGTTTCATCCATCAATCGGCAGGCGAATCCATGGAAGAAGCTGACGAAGAAACTACAACTAAGGTCCGTACGATTATTGAAAAATTTGCTTCTGCGCAAAATTTATCTGCCGAAGATCGTAAACGTGAATTTGATGAAGACATGAAACGTCTGCGGGCAGAAAGTGTTGATGACGGACGACCAATCAGTCAGGCACTTCTTGACAACTATGAACTAGTAGCGACACAAGCCTTCAATCGGGTAAGCCACGGCATTGCGATTGAGGATGTTATGGACGGTTTCAAAGTTTATAATGCAAAAGTACGTGATGGGGTACGTACGGAAGCCCATCGTGATGCCATTGATAAAGTTGTAAATTGGCTAGAAAGTAGTAAAATTGGTCAATTTATCCCAGCTGAAGTAATTGCTGGAGCCGTCAGTGTAACATCAGCGCTTACTCAGACTGGAGTAAGAGCCGTTGCTGGAGCAGCTGGCGGGATGTTAGTATCAAGTGCTATCTCTGGCCTAAAAGAACGTAATCGTATCACCGAGGATCGTGCTCGTATGCTTCGTGATGCCGCCAATGGTTTATCTTACGAAGGTCAATCAGGCACTCCAGAAACTAAACGCGCAAAATATGAAGCCCGCATTGGCGGAACGTTATATGAGTTAAGAAGTGCGAATGACTTAGCGTCAAATATTCAAAATTCTCTTCAGCAAGAAGCAAGCGAAAGTCGCGATGAAAATATCCTTCGTGCTATTGCTGAAGCTCGTGTCAGGATTGATTTTTCCGACTCTGAAAGTAAGGATTTAATTTCGTATACTTCTGCCGATAAACGCGGCGAAGAAAGATTAAAACTTGACATAGCTACCATCAGAGCCGAAAAAGCTCTATCTGAATCTGGCATAAAAAGGCTAGAAACTATGAAAGAGCAAATTAGAAAAGAAATTGAAGATAGCACCAACGAATCAGACCGTAACTTTAGCCACATGAGGGCTGCCATGGCTGCCAAGAAAGCTGGTAAAACACTTCTTATCGGTGCCAGCACTTTCTTTGTCTCACAAGAAGTTGTGGCTGCGCTTGATCCCGGCAAAGTTGGTCTTCTCGAAAAGCTCAACATTATTAAAACAGAGAATAATACTAACGCCAGCGAAACTATTTTGGCCGGGCTAGTTACAAATCCTGGGGCTAGAGCCAGTAATATACATACTGAAACAATCGAAAATATCAGCGCAGATCGTGAAGTCGAAATTAGAGCCTACGAAGAAGCTGGATACAAAAAAATTGAAACTGCTAAAGCTTGGACGGAAACTAAAACAACTCTTGGTGAAGTTAAGCCAGAAGATTCCACTGCTGCAATTAAGATCAAACACGATGGCTGGGCTAATAATGGCACCAAGGGTGCAGATGGCAATGAATTACGCACTCGTATCATAAATGGAAGCATGGTGTCGCGCATGCGCGGTAATTCTACTATGAATGGCCGAGTGTTCAATTATGATGCGTTGGCTGCTGAGGGCAAAATTAAAGGTTATCTTACTATCGGTGGGGCAAAATTCGAGTTGGTTTCTAAAGTCAATGACGCCGGTCAATTAACTTGGGGCGAAAATGGCATTTTCACCACAACTACCGGTGAAACCATTCGTGGCATCGGTGAAAACGGTGAAAAGCTGTATCGCCATTTCGAGATTGCGTTGGACAATGGTGTCGATGCAGATGGCATTCATCACATTATCCCATTCGCTACAGATTCTGGGCGCAATACCTTTACTGGCACAATGAGCCAAGCCACCGAGACGGTCATCGAGCACCCAGCGGTATATTCGTTTATTAAAACTACCGTTAACGAAGTTCCGATTTCAAGTGAAGCAGAAACAATTGCTGAAACCACAACGGCTGGGTTCGCCTTCGCTCCAGAAACCACACGTACTGGACTCGGCGAAGTAAACGAGCAAGAAGCACAAGCTGCTTAGTAAAAAATATTCATGATATAATTAGAACTTAAGGAGATTATTGTGAAATACACGAAAAAAGATTATTCAGAACGACCTTGGCTAAAGTATTATGAGGAAGAAAATATTCCAAGCAGTATTGAGTATCCAGATTGCTCAATGGTGGATATGATTTTGCAGTCAGCCGAAAAATGGCCAGACAATGTAGCATATTCATATTACGGTCACAAAGTTACATATAAGAATTTTGTAAAAAAGATTGAAAAAACTGCTCGCGCTCTCAAGAATTACGGCGTAAAAGAAGGGGATCGCGTTACGATTTGTATGCCAAATACTCCAGAGGGCATTACAATGGTTTATGCTGTAAATATGGTTGGTGCAGTTTGTAATATGGTGCATCCACTATCATCTGAAAAGGAACTCGAATATTATATCAAAGTAGCTGAATCTAAATACGTTTTAGTTATCGATGCAGTCTTTGACAAAATCTACCGGCTTCGTGATACTGCCCAATTAGAGAGAATCGTCGTAGTTCGTCCTAGTGATGGCCTTGGATTTCTCAAGAAAAAGCTTTATAACACTTTACATATTAAGAAAGTAAGACTTCCAGCCAACGATAGCAGGGTGGTACTTTGGGAAGATTTTATTGCTAATTCATATTTTTACCAAGGCAACTATCACGAAGAACGTGGTGGTGCTGACCCAGCTGTTATTATGTATTCTGGCGGCACCACCGGCGCACCAAAGGCGGTTTTATTGTCAAATCTCAATATTAATGCGGAATCACTATGCGACGCCACGATGATTCGCCAAATCGTACCTGGCGCTACGGTGCTTTCGATTTTACCACTCTTTCACTGTTTTGGTTTAGGTGTGTGTATTCATACTCCACTCTGTAAAGGCATGGGCTGTATTCTTATTCCTGCTTTTTCACACAAACAGTTTGCTGATATTATTAAGAAAAACGAACCAAACTTTATCGTAGGTGTTCCGACTTTATTTGAAGCTTTAATTAACACTAAATTAAAGCAAAATGATCTCAAATCAGTTACTGCAGTAATTTGTGGCGGCGACGCTTTGAACCAGACTTTACGTGACAAAGTAAATAATTACCTAAAAAGCCACGGCTCAGGCGCTCATATCCGAGTCGGCTATGGTCTTACTGAGGGTTCTGGCGCAGTTTGTCTATCCCCAGAAAATGTCTTTGCTGATGGCATCATTGGCGCGCCACTTCCAGATATAGATTTTAAAATTGTCAAAAATAGTACCTTTTCTGAACTCCCAGTGGGAGAAGAAGGCGAAATCTGTCTTTCTGGTCCACTTGTTATGATGGGGTATCTCGGTGATGATGCAGAAACTGCGCAAACTCTTCGTCTTCATGAAGATGGCAAAATCTGGCTTCATACTGGCGACCTAGGTCGTTTAGGTGATGATGGCTTAATCTATTTTGCTCAGCGCCTAAAGCGGATGATTATTAGTAGTGGTTACAATATCTATCCTACCCATCTTGAATCTATCATTAATTCGCATGAAGCCGTACTTACATCTACCGTTATTGGTATTGACCACCCATATAAAGGCCAAGTGCCCAAAGCTTTCATCGTGTTAAAACCAGGTTATAAGCCAGGTAAGCGTCTCGAGAAAGAAATTCGCGAATTACTAGAGCGTAACGTCCCAATTTATGCATTGCCAGCGACCTATGAATTCCGTGATAAACTTCCGCAAACTCTCGTCGGTAAAGTAGCCTTCAAAAAACTCGAAACTGAAGAAAAGAAAAAGAAGAAATAACTTATTTATAATAGTTTAGTCTAACTTTTATTTGTAGTTTCAAAGGTTTTTGTTTCAAAAAACGATTTTTGCGCCACTTCGGAAAGTACCTTTTTAGCATCTCGCGCGAACGAAAAAAGCCAGATTTTCCTTCAGGAAAAGCCGCAAAATCTTTTGCTGAATCAATCAAAAGATTCCAAATAAAAAACCATTCTAACTCGTCATGAAAAGTTTTTGTCGCGCTAGCATTTTTAAAACGTTCGTAAAGTCCAGTAAGGGCAGGGAAGATGTCAAAAATATGAGTATCAAATGTGGTTTTATGCAAAACGGAATTACTATTTTGATAATAAAAATATAAAGGTTCATCAATTGCTGCATATTTATCTGTGAATAATATTAGCGAAGACATTAGCTCCATATCTTCATGTATAATGCCTTCACGAAAGCGAAAATCATTTTTA
>CAKUXN010000046.1 GCA_934700415.1 uncultured Candidatus Saccharibacteria bacterium
CGCTGGAGCAGGGTTTGCGTATGGCTTTGCTGGGTATTCGCATTTTTGCATTGACGACGTGGGCATTCTTCGACAAATACCAGACTTAGAAGTTTGCTCACCATGCGATAACTGCGAAGCGGAGAAAATCTTTTGGCAAACCCTAAAAAGAGAAGCGCCGACATATATTCGAATTGGGAAAAGAGAGAAAGACAATATCATAAAAAATGACAATGCCAGGATAGTTTCTGGTGCCTATTATTTAAAACACACCGAAGGAAATATCGTCATCGCCTCTTATGGTACCATTATGTCGGAGGTATTATTGGCGAGCGAATTATTGATAAAAGATGGAATTGATGTATCTATCGTGTCTTGTCCAATAATAAACCCAGTAGATATGAGTTTTTTCAAAAGCAATATATCAAATGGCAAAAAGCTATTTGTTGTTGAGGAACACTATATCGACGGCGGCCTTGGTGATGCACTATCTCAATTTAGTCCAATTAAAATCGCGATACCTAAAAAAGCGATCTACGTCGCTGGTACAGAAGAATACATGAGACAATATTCCAATATTGATGCAAATTCAATTGTTAGTATAGTTAAGCAATTCCTTAAATCTTAGGATTTCCTCATCATTAAGTCTCTCATAAAAATCTTCGGTCTCGTATTTTTCAATCGTATTATAGATTCTATCAAACAGGTCACGCGGTAATATATGATAGTGGATATGGTCAACCTTGATATTTCCCTGCTTGAGAAATGGGCGATAATGTTCACACATGTCACTTCCGGCAGAAACATTATTATCATCTAATACCTCTTGTACATATAAAATCAAATCAAAAATATCTGCTCGCTCTTCCGGTGTAAGCTCCCACGGTTTTTCTACGTGGCGTTTCGGAATTACAAGAAAATGTCCTGATACTTTTCTGGGGTTACTTAGAATTAAGAAGGCCGTCCGCCTTTCTATAATTATTCGTGCTTTTGCATTACAAAATGGACATGATGTGAACCTGTTCGTCATAGCTTGATTTATTATATCACAAAGAATGTAATACTACTAAGGGTCAACCGCCATAAATACGTAAGATATGATATAATATTAGAAGGATATCTGAAATTAGAATACTCCATCAACCAATGAAAAGATTAGGAGAAAACGTGAAATATAAAACTAATAGCAGGCAAAATACCATAGAATACGAGAAAGCTCTTGCCGATTGGTGGAAGAAGAATCGTGTTTTTGAGAAATCTGTCGACGATAGGCCTATTGATAACTCATATGTATTTTATGATGGGCCACCATTCTTGACTGGCTTACCACATCATGGCCACTTATTAGGATCCGCTATTAAGGATGCCGTTGGTCGATATTGGACGATGAGAGGGAAACGCATAGAGCGTGTTTGGGGGTGGGATTGTCATGGTCTGCCTGCCGAGAATTACGTTGAAAAACAACTTGGGATCAAAGATAGGAGAGAGATTGGAACGAAGTGGTCTCTCGAAGACTATATTTTGACTGCAAAAAAATCTATGGAAGACATTAGTGATGAATGGGAACATACGATTACTCGTATTGGACGCTGGGTTGAATTCAATGGTGCTTATCGCACGATGGACAAGAATTATATGGAGTCGGTTTGGTGGGCATTTAAGAGCTTGTATGATGCGGGAAAGATTTATGAAGGCCGCAAAGTCTTAATGTATGACACGAAGTTTGCAACGCCAGTTTCAAAAGCAGAAGTCACGATGGATAATGATGCTTACCAAGTAGTGACCGATCCTAGCGTGTATGTTAAGTTTAAAATGCTGGATAAAGATAAATGCTACTTTTTAGCTTGGACCACAACCCCGTGGACTTTACCTGCGAACATGTGCCTCGCGATAAATCCAAAACTTACATACGGCTTCTATGAAGTAGACGGGGAAACTTTGATCTTGGCCTCCGAGCGCGCGAAAGTGTTGTTCGAGAATTTAAAGCCAGCGAAGACCGTGAAAGGTTCAGCATTGGTCGGAGAGAAGTATAAACCAATTTTTAAGGTAGCAGAAGAGTTATTTGACCTAGGAGTACGTGGCGACAGGAGGAATACGGTCCGAAAAGATACTTATACCGTTCTGGCAGCAGATTTCGTATCAGCAGAAGATGGTACCGGTATCGTCCACTGTGCCCCAGCTTATGGCGAGGATGATTATGCCTTATACCAAAAGCACGAGGTTGACTTTATGGATTGCTTGGACGAGAACGGCTATTATTTGCCAAAAATGGCAGACGAACTTCATGAGTTTGGCGTTAAGGATACGGACGAAACCGGAATCCAGGCGTGGGCGGGTAATAAGTTTATCGCAAAGGTACTAGAAAGCAAGAGTATCGTCTACAAAATTGAATATATAAAACACGAATATCCATTCAATCCGCGTTCTAAGGAACGAATTATATACCGCGCATTCCCGTCTTGGTTCTTTGATGTGGCTAGCTCAAAAGTCTTGATGCTCGAGGAGAATGAAAACATTAATTGGTTTCCAGAGTACTTGAAACATGGTCGTTTTGAAAAAAACATTAAAGCGGCGCCAGATTGGAACATATCTCGTGATAGATTCTGGGCAACCGCGATGCCAGTTTGGAAAGGAGATAATGGCACAGTAAAGGTAGTAGGGTCATATGATGAGTTGTATGAACTGTCTGGCGTGAGACTCGATGATTACCATAGGCCATGGGTAGATGAAATTGAATTTGATATTGATGGTGAACATTTTAAAAGAATAGAAAAAGTGCTAGATTGCTGGTTCGAATCAGGTTCTATGCCATTCGCACAGATGCATTATCCGTTTGAAAACAAGGAAAAGTTTGAAGCAAATTACCCAGCTGATTTTATTGTAGAATATGTTGGCCAAGTAAGGGCATGGTTCTACTATGTTCATTGTTTAAATACCAGCCTGGCACAGATCGGAGCGTTCGGCGAAAAAGCAAAGAACGGAGCTAAGAACGCTTTTAAGAACGTGATTACGACCGGTACGATTGCCGGCAATGATGGACGAAAGATGTCCAAGTCGCTTGGGAACTTTACGGACCCTAACATTTTGATGGATCAGTATTCTGCTGATGCTTTACGCTTCTTGCTATTATCATCTCCTGTTTGCGCCGGTGAAGATTTCGCCTTGTTGGATAAAGACGTATCAGACGTAAGCCGTAAACTCGGTATGATATGGAACGTGTATGATTTCTTTACTATGTATGCCAGCGTAGATGGAATTGACGGCGATAATCTAAAAGACTTAGACCTCGAGAGACTGCACAATCCTTTGGATACATGGATTATCTCTAGGATATACCAATTGCGAGATAGTATTACCAATGGAATGAATGTCTATAATATTCCTAAATCCATTGACGGAATATTACCATTCGTGGATGATTTATCAAATTGGTTTGTACGACGTTCTCGGCGGCGCTTCAAGAAGACTGAAGACGAAGCCGACAAAGCTGAAGCATATGCGACCTTATATTATGTTCTAGTATTCCTAAGCAAGATCATTGCTCCATTTATCCCATTCTTGGCGGAAGAGTTATATAAGAATATGACTGGAAATGACGGCTCAGTACATCTTTTAGACTGGCCGGAAGCTGGTATGGTGGATAACGAAGTGTTAGATAAAATGGCCAGGACGCGAGAAATAATTAAAAATGGGCTGGCGTTAAGAATGCAAAAATCAGAGACCGAGAAGCAGATTAAAGTACGCCAACCGTTGGCAAAATTGACTTATGATGGAGAAAAGTTGCCAGAATTCTATGAACAGATGATTGCGGAAGAGGTAAACGTAAAAGTAGTTGAAAATGACAATAAAATAACTCTAGACAAAACACTAACGGAAGAGTTATTAGAGGAGGGCTTTGCGCGTGAAATAATAAGGGCTGTGCAGATGGCACGTAAGAAGGCCGGACTAGACGTAGATGATCGTATCCGCCTATCGTTATCCGTAGAAGTTAGTGAAAAATGGCGCGATTCTGTGATGAGCGAATCACTAGCTACTATTCTTTGTCTTAATGAAAACTACGAATTCGATATGATCGCAAAGATTAATGATAAGAACGTGTCGATATCGCTGGAGAAGGCATAGCCAAAAAAGAACCCTCCCGCATATAGTTGAGAACCCCAAACAGTTAGAGCATTATGAAGCCTGCACCGAGATAGTCATGCGTATACATTTTTTGTTTACACGCATAAATGCTAATTGCGGAGCGTTTATGCCACATCTAAGCTCGTAAATGTTGCGAGCTACGCAAGGAGTACCTTATGGACTTAAGTGCGACGAGTGCGGCAATTTTATGCACGTAGCACGTTCAAAATCACGCACTGGCAAGAAATATCTCTACTTCCGTTGCGGAAAACCCGAATGCACGAGAAAGTAAAAGAACATCCGCGCACAAGTAGTTCTAGACGCACTCTATAAAACGCTAGACAGCCTACATTCCACAAAGAGAGATGTTGCGAATATTCAAAATAGTCTAACGGATTATATTAATGTCCGCCATAACGACTTTACAAACCGAGCGCGATGAAATTGACGCTAAAATCTTCGATCCTGACCAAGTCCGCGAAATCTTAGATGAGCTTACGAACCAGCTAGATTCCATCGGTAAAAAGACGAAATCTGCCGATTCTTGGCAAAAAGACCAGTTAGTCCGAAATATGCTTACGAACCTAGAAATTAACAACAAAAATGAGGTCTCTTTCAGATGGAAGAAACCTCTAAAGCATATATTCAACAATGCTTCGGCCGAAGAATTTCGGTCTGGTGCGCCTGACTAGACTCGACTCGAAGAG
>CAKUXN010000047.1 GCA_934700415.1 uncultured Candidatus Saccharibacteria bacterium
TATCATCAGAATCCTGACTTTGGCCTGGCTTTTCCTCAGTAGGATTCTCTTTCCCTTCATAATGTTGTATCTCCGATGGGTTTAAACTTCCTCCAGGCAAAATCCACTGCAAAAAAGCCGCAACTAGCGCATATGATACCAGCCCAATTACAATTTCAAAAATCCGCCTTTTTGATTTTTTTACCTGTTCTTCATTCCCAGCTGCCGTCAAGTATTGTATACCAGCCACCACAATTCCTAAAACCGCCAAAATACCAATTAAGATCGTAAGAATATTAATTGTCAATCCTAAAATATGTCCGATTCCACTTTCTTTTTCGCCACATTCAATTAAAGCTGTTTCAACGCCTTCACAACCAGCTGCATTCACATCTTCAACCGTCACAAAAAAAGCCAACCCGACGATTAAAAATATGACATAAAACAATAGTTTCCGTTTCATTTTTCTTAATTATACTCTATATCTAACATTTTTTCAAAGTGTGTTATAATAGACTTATGGTAAAAGCGTTACAACCAGTCTCATGGCAAGCTGAAGAATATATTGTAAGAGATCATAATTTTTGGTGGTATATCGGCCTCTTTTTGGTAGCTGCTGGCCTTTCCGCACTAGCTATTTTCTTTAAGGGCTGGACTTTCCTCATTCTCATTATTCTCAGCGTTATTACTATTCTAATTTATTCCTTACGTCCACCACGTAAAATTCGCTATTCCCTAAATGAAAAAGGCCTCACCGAAGAAAATAAACTTCATTCTTACGAAGATTTTCGTGCTTTTGGTATTTTGAAGGAAGGCTCTCACTACTCCGCCGTTCTTATTCCTAAAAAACGTTTCGGCCTTCAAGTTAAAATATATTTTCCTGAAGGTAGTGGCGAACCAATCGTTGATCAGCTCGGTAATCATTTACCGATGGAAGAAGTCAAACCTGATTTTCTCGATCGTATCGTAAATTTCTTGCGTATTTAAATAAGTTATGATATTATAAACATAAGTATTAATATAAAAGGTGGGCAAAATGAACCAAAATCCAAGCGTAGATGATGATCTACAAAAAGCAATTGACAACATTACTAACACGACTAATGCGGATCCAGTTTTTTCCGATCCAGTTGCTGCTCCATCTTCTATACCAGAAGGTGACACCGGTGAACTCGCTGAACCAGTTGGGCCATTCCCAGCTCCAAAGGTCGAGATGGTGATGCCTACACCTGAACCAATTGCCCCACTTGAGCCCATCAGTGTTCCTGATTTGAATGCCCCCGAAGCTCCGGCTCCGATGCCTACTACAGAACCAGCAGCTCCAGCCCCAGAGCCTGTCACTCCTGCCCCAGAGCCTATTGCCCCAGCTCCTGAACCAATGCCAGAGCCAGTTATGCCAGTAACAGACACCAGCTATGCTTCATCAAGATTCAATATGCCTGCAAACAATCTAAACATGCATCAAGTAAAGGAAGCTGCCCTTCGCGATTTAGTTCCTCTTCTTGACCATCTTAATATGAATCCTTCCCAAAAATTCAATATCTATCGTAACATTTTCGAAGATCTCAAAGACTACACTATATTAGAGCGTGCTTATCGTGCTGCTGCCGAAATTTCAAATGATACCGAACGTGCCGAAGCCCTTCTCTACCTTGTAGAGTCTATCGACAAAATGTAATCAACAAAAAAATAACCCCCAAAGGGGTTATTTTTTTAATATCCCATTCCCATATCTGGAGTAGCTGGTTTTTCTTCAGGAATCTCACAAATAAGAGCTCCCATTGTAATTGCTGTTGCCGCGATTGAAGTTGCATTTTTGACCGCTTCCTTCGTTACTTTAGCAGGATCAATTACACCAGACTTCTTCAGATCAATTAACCCTTTTTCTGGAGTCATCACATTAACTCCAAATCCTGGCTTTGCACTCTCTACCTCGGCTAGTAATGCCTGAGCATTAAGACCTGCATTTTCCATAATATGTATAAATGGAGTCTTAAGCGCATTCTTTACAATTTTAGCTCCCGCATCATCAAAAGAAAGCTTAGAAGCCGCATTTACCAATGTCACACCCCCGCCAGTTACGATTCCCTCCGCGAGAGCTGCCTTAGTCGCCGCTACAGCATCGTCTACTCGGAATTTCTTTTCATCAATTTCAGTTTCCGTAGCACCACCTACTTTAATCACGGCCACTTTGCCAGATAACGCCGCTGCTCGTTTCTCAAATTCTTCTCTTTCATAATCCGATTTTGCCATCGCAGCTTGCGCCCCAATTAACTCAATTCTTGCCGCCACGGCTTTTACGTCTCCAGCGCCTTTGATAATCGTAGTCTCGTCTTTTGTGGCAATCACTTTACTTGCCGAACCTAATACTTCCATTCCTACTTCGTCAAGTTTCAAGCCTTTATCAGCAGATACCACAGTTGCATCTGTTAAAATCGCAATATCTTCCATAATTTCTTTACGACGTTCGCCAAACGACGGAGCTTTAAGCACTAATGAATTAAACACACCTTTCAGTTTATTTAATACCAAAAGCGACAAAGCCTCACCTGTTACTTCTTCTGCAATAATCACCAAATCTTTTCTTCCAGCTTGCGCACATTTTTCAAGTAGCGGTAAAATATCTCCTGCCGCAGAAATCTTGTTATCAGTTACTAACACTAATGGTTTATCAAAAGTTGCTTCTTGTCGGTTTACATCCGTCACAAAGAAAGCTGAAGCATATCCCTTATCATATGAAAAGCCTTCTACGATTTCTTGTTCCATTTCTAGCCCTTGGCCAGCTTCTACCGTTACAACACCGTCTTTGCCAATTTTCGAAATCACCTCTGCGATTAATTTTCCAATTTCAGCGTCCCCAGCTGAAATCGTCGCAACTTCCGCCACTTTCTTCGAATCCCCTTCGATTTTTTCTGCAGTCTTTTCGATTTCAGCCACAATTTCTGCGCCGGCTTTCTCAATCCCACGACGTAAATCCATCGGATTCATACCCGCTGCAATTAATTTATTAGCTTCATTCAAAATATTATAAGTAAGAACTGTTACGGTAGTCGTACCATCACCAGCTACTTTGTTAAGTTTCTGTGCAGCAGTTTTAATCAGTTTTACCCCCACTGCCTCACCTAGATTTTCTTCCTTATTAGGTAGTTCTACCGCTTCAGCCACAGTTACACCGTCGTGTGTAATCACTGGTGCACCATATTCCTTTTCAATAATTACATTCTTCCCTTTTGGTCCAAAAGTTACTTTTACAGCATCATAAAGTTGTTTTGCGCCAGAAAGCACCTTTTCACGTGCTTCAGCTTCGTAATAAATTTTCTTTGCCATTTTATCTCCTTACTTTTTTGTAATTTAATATTCTACAAAGTAGCCAGTACATCCTCTTCTTTTACGATAATATAATCCTTACCATCGACCTTTACTTCCGTCGTCGAGTACTCTTTATAAACAATCTTGTCACCTTTCTTCACACTTGCTACTTCTGGCCCCACCGACTCCACTACCGCATAAGCTGGTTTTTCTTTTGCTTCACCAAGAAGTATTCCAGATTTAGTTTTCTCAAGTGGTCTTTCTACTATTGCCACGATTCTATCTTTTAATGGTTTAAGTGCCATATTATCTCCTTTTAGGGCGCCTATTGTTTTTCCGATAGAGGCGCTTTCTCCTTTTCTAAGTTTATTATAGCACAATAATTAGCACTGTAAACACCCGAGTGCTAATTTTTTTCTAATTTTAATAATCTTTCGCGCGCCGTCTCTGTCAAATAAATTATATCCTTTAAAACGCTCTCTATTTTTTCTTTCTTAAACCCTCCCTCTCCCCATTTTTCTAACAAAGTCGCCACTTCATTCTTATATACTCCATACATCATCTCATAATTACTCGCAATTCTCATATATTTCATAAGTTCCGGCTTTAATTTATCAATCATTGATATAAACACCTCTCTACCATTCTCTTTCATCACTATTTTAAAAACACCCTGATTCCTAATTATAAAAAACATAATTTGTGTGTATAGTTCCCTTGCGCCCATTCTTTTCTTTTGCAAAACATTTTTTATCGTGAAGTTATATTTTTTTAAAATAAATTTTTTATAGTCTTTGACAATTTCTCGCATTACCCGGTGGTGCCCATATATCGTTGAGCGTGTTACGCCGACTTTTTTAGCAATCTCCATAACGGTGATATAACCATTTTTATCAAAAAAAGCCCCTAGGATTGCTTCCTCGGTCTTTTTGAAACGTTTATCATTTAATCTTTTTTCAGTAATTCCAAATTTTTTTCTATTCATTTTTGTTTTCTACCCTAACATTTTTAGTATATCATATATACAATTAGCATACTCTGAAAAACTACTGTTTTTATCCTTTTACCAATTAACCATTCGTCAGCCGCCTTTTTCACCCCAGGCAAAGCTAAATTATTATAATCATGCACTATTATCACCGACCCATCACTCATTTTTTCATTGATTTTCTCAAATGAATCCCGAATCGACTCGTAAAAATCTCCATCTAGGAAGGCAAAAGCAATTTTTACAGGTAAATCCTCTTCATTCAAATCTTTAAACCAAGCTTTTTTAATCATTGGGACTGGCAGTCCTGCTCTTAAAAACCTCTCCTTCACTTCACGTTTTGTTACAAATAACTCTCCACCTCTAAATTCCTGCCCCAAAGCAGATTCATCCGCATCATTTTTTTGTGGCAGCCCTTCAAAAGAGTCATAAATCCACA
>CAKUXN010000048.1 GCA_934700415.1 uncultured Candidatus Saccharibacteria bacterium
CCTATTATCTATTTTGTAATGCATCTCGAGAAGAAACGTGATAGAATGGATTAGTATATGTTAAAGCTTTTTCGTTTTCTTAAGCCCTATTGGTGGCAAGTTATTATCTTGATTTTTTCTACTGTCGTGCAGGTATATACGACTTTAATGTTGCCAGCTTTGATGGCGGACATCATCAACAAAGGAATTGTGCCTGGTGATATTAATCATATTTGGTTTATTGGACTTCAAATGGTTGGTATGGCAGTGTTATCCGCCATTGCTTCATTAATCTCAAGTTATTTTTCGGCCCGCGTTGGCGCAAATTTCGCTAGAGACTTACGCGTGGCAGTTTTTACTAAAATCATCAATTTAAACATTTTAGATACAAAAGATTTTAGTACGGCCTCCTTAATTACCCGCACTACAAATGATGTCAGCCAAGTCCAAAACGTAGTGATTATGATGTTAGCAATGATGCTCAGGGCGCCTCTATTCTGCATTATATCTATAGCTCTCGCTATTCAGACTGCTCCGGACATGAGTTGGATTATATTGGTTGGTGCGGCCGCCATTTTAGGCTCGGTCGCCTTAATTATGTCCTTGGTGATGCCAAAGTTTAAAATATTTCAAGACTTCGTTGATAAAATCACGCTCCTTACTCGCGAAAATTTGACTGGTCTGCGTGTGATTCGCGCTTTTAACAATGAAGATTTGGAAAAGAAAAAATTTATTAAGACTAATGATGCCTTAACTAAGCTTTTAATCTTTATCGATAAAGTCTTGGAACTCCAAAATCCCTTAATTAATATTATATTTAATGGTACCACTCTTCTATGTTCATGGGTTGGTATTTCTTTGCTCAGTAAGGATTTTGCCTATCTTGGTAATATGACGGCTTTTGCCCAATATGTAACGCACGTGATGATGTCATTTCTTATGATGTCTATGCTATTTGTAATGTTACCACGCGCAAATGTGTCGGCTCACCGCATTAATGATGTACTCAAAATAATGCCAAAAATTACTTGGCGTAATAAAACACATGGTATTCCAGATAAGACGCCTTCCATTGAATTTAAAAATGTAGATTTCATTTATCCTGAGGCAGCTGAGAAAGTCCTGGATAATATTTCGTTTAAGGCAAAAGCTGGAGAGACTACTGCCTTTATAGGCTCAACTGGTTCTGGCAAATCTACCCTGATAAATTTAGTCCCTAGATTTTATGAAGCTTCTAGTGGAGAAATTTTCATAAATGGTTTGCCAATCAAAGATTATGAAAAGAAAGATTTAATGGGGCGGATTGGGTTCGTGCCGCAACGTGGCGTACTTTTCTCTGGTACTATCAAATCAAATATTAAATTTGGAGCGCCTAACGCTACCGATGAACAAGTACATAAAGCTGCAGAAATAGCACAGGCAAAAAATTTTATCGAAAAATTACCTGAAAAATACAATTCACGCATCGCACAGGGTGGTACAAATGTTTCTGGTGGACAAAAACAGCGTCTATCTATCGCAAGAGCTATTTGTAAAAATCCTGATATTTTTATTTTCGATGATGCATTTTCGGCTCTCGATATGAAGACTGATCGAAAACTACGTGACGCTTTAAAGGAAATTACCGGTGATGCGGTAGTTTTAATTGTCGCGCAGCGTGTTAGTACAATAAAAGACGCCGATGAAATAGTGGTGTTAAATAATGGTAAAATCGTCGGCAAGGGTAAGCATCTAGAACTTTTGACAACATGCCCAGTTTACCAGGAAATCGTAAAATCGCAATTATCCGACAAAGAATATACCGTAGAGTTAAAGTTAGCAGAAAAGAGAGCACATGACTAAAACAAATACAACGAGTAATAAGACTAAGACGATGTGGGGATCGTTCAAAATTTTTGTGAAATCGATTGGGCATTACAAAATTCCAATTATTATTTCTATATTATTAACTGTAGGCTCGGCTATTTTAGGTCTTTTTATCCCAAAGATTTTAGGAGACATGACAACCGTTGCGGTAAATACATACCCTGACTTAGATTGGACCGCTCTAGGGCAAAAGGCGATTTTAGCAATCGTGTTATTTTGCGCTTCGGCGGCATTAAATTATGGACAGGCCTATATCCTAGCTATTACCTCCGCGCGTTACACAAAAGAGCTCCGCGAACGGATTCTAGACAAAATTTCACGTTTACCAATTTCATATTTTGACAAACATCAGTACGGTGACACTTTGTCGCGTATGTCAAACGACGTAGACGTCTTGACTACTTCTATGTCACAAGAAATCGCAGATGTGTCACTATCAGTTACTACTTTGATAGGCGTAATGATTGTAATGTTGACAATTAGCATACCTTTGTCATTAATTTCTTTTGTAGTCGTGCCGCTTTCGGTACTAGTGGTAGGCAAAATTATGAGATATGCACAAAAATATTTCCGCGAGCAACAGAATACGCTCGGCGTTTTGAATAGCGAAATCGAAGAAGATTATTCTGGACAAGTAGTAATAAAATCTAACTCTTATGAAGATGATGCGTTGGAGAAATTTAATCGAATTAATGAGAAATTAACTATCGCTTCTCGCCGAGCTCAAATTTTCTCCTCACTCTCATTTCCGGTAACACATATATTTACTAACTTGGGTTATGTTGCGGTTTGTGCATTAGGCGGCGTGTTTGTTGTACAAGGACGCATTAATATCGGCGACATTCAGGCTTTTGTTCAATATGTATCCAGATTTAATCGGCCGATCACTGAAATTGCTTCCACTACATCTACTTTGCAAGCTTTGCTCGCTGCATCAGAAAGAATTTTTGACTTCCTTGATGAGCCAGAAGAAAAGCCAGACCCAGAGCCAGCTTCAATAATTCCACGCGTAAAAGGCGAGGTGGAATTTCACAATGTTAGCTTCAGTTATCTTAAAGACCGTCCGACTATTCGCGATTTTTCGGTTAAAGTAGAGCCTGGCATGAAGGTGGCCATCGTGGGACCAACTGGTGCTGGAAAGACTACTGTTATTAATCTACTCATGAGATTTTATGATCCAGATTCTGGCTATATCACAGTCGACGGAGTACCGACACGTGAAATGAAAAGAGCTGATGTTCGTAAGTTGTTCGGTATGGTACTTCAGGATACTTGGCTTTTTTCAGGTTCTGTAGAAGATAATTTGCGCTATGGAAACCAATCTGCTGATTTAGATGACATTAAGCGTGCAGCCAAAGCGAGTAATGTAAGCCACATTATAGAGGCTCTACCCAAAGCTTATAAATCGGAAATTTCAGAAGATTCTGACAATATTTCGGCTGGCGAAAAACAACTAATTACAATTGCTAGAGCAATGGTAGCAAATCCGCCTATGATGATTTTGGATGAAGCAACCTCAAACGTAGATACGCGTACCGAACAACTAATTCAAGATTCGTTCGAAAAGCTAACCCATGGTCGCACCTCATTCGTAATTGCTCATAGATTATCAACCATTCGCAATTCAGATTTAATATTGGTGATGCGTGATGGCGCAATCGTAGAACAAGGAAACCACGAATCCCTACTTAAGGCTGGTGGGTTTTATGCAGAACTATATAATTCACAATTTGCTGAGAATTAATTTATTGACATCTTCAATGCTACCAGAAGCATCAATTAGCTCCAAATCAAAATCTTTAGCAATATGTGGGTATGCGGAGTTTACTTTTTGTTGAAATTCATCTGGCTTTGCTTCAAAAGTTTCAATAGCTTTGCCGCGATTTTTTTGACGTGAAAGTCGAACTTCATCTGAAACGACGAGAATAAGTCCGTAATCTGGATGAATATAGCGTTCAGGCAGAGCTTCTTTTGTAATTTTAATAATTTTGTTGCGAGATACACCCTCGCCATAACCTTGATAGGCAATCGTAGACCAATAATTACGCGCAGAAATCACTATTCCGCCACGCCTTAAGACTGGCTCGGCGATTTTACGCCACAGCTCTACGCGGGCCGCCGTAAAAAGTAAAACGTTCGTAAGCGGTTCTAAATTATAACCGCGCGTTAAAATCATATCGTGTAAATCGTGTGCTTGCGGCAAATCGCCATCTGGCTCTTCAAGTACAACGACTTCTTTACCTTGTTTTTTGAAATATTCCTTGAGTAGTTCAGCCTGTGTAGATTTACCGGTACCATCTTGGCCTTCAATTACAATATACATTATTTCTCCTTTAAATATTTCTCATAACACGCCGGGCAAAGTGCACGATATTCTACACTACTCGTACCATCAATCAAAACGTCTGGGCCGTCGGAAACTAATTTACCATTCAAGAAACGTGAGTTGTAAGTAGCTTTATGACCACATTCGCAAATTGTTTTGATCTCTTCAATATCGTGAGCGATTTGAAGTAACCTTGTCGCCCCTTCAAACCCACCGTCTTCACGACGAAAGTTGAGACGAAGACCATAAGCCATTACTGGAATGTTGAGTTCGATTGTTACCATCATTAGCTGATCGACTTGGGCCTTGGTTAGAAATTGAGATTCATCCACTAAGACGCAATGAACATCACTATATTCTTTTTGTATTTTTTTGAATAAATTTTCTCGACGGGTGAAACAGAAATTCGTCTCACGCTCTGGACCAATTCTGGTTAAAAGTTTGTTGCCGTTTTTTGTATCGGTTGCGGGTTTAATCACACAAACCTTATGGC
>CAKUXN010000049.1 GCA_934700415.1 uncultured Candidatus Saccharibacteria bacterium
TTAGCCGAAGCTGGAGCTGAATGGATTTGCGCCAATCTGACTTCCCTACCAGAGCCGACACCTCAAGATGAAAAAAAAGCGACTTTTTGCGGTAAATTAGATAAAGCAATGGGGGTTTTGACGCCAGAAGTCGATACGGCTGAGCTGACACTACGTAAAATTATAGCTTATCAGGGCTTTCCGAAACCTAAATATACGTTTTTTGGCCTTCCTTGCATTATTTTAGAGGCCCATATATGCAAGATGGGTAAGACGGCTCTCCTTACAATCCCATGCGTTGATGGGCGCTTGGTGGCTATAGACAGATTACAGCCTGAAGGCCGTAAAGCGATGGACGCCATATCATTTATTAATGGGTATAAGAAATAATCCTCAAACTAATCTCGAGCGGTTGGCGCGAATTTCATTTTTCATTTCTTCAATGGTACGAGTAACAATCTCACGGTAATCAGGACGATTTTTCTCTAGCCACTTGGCGGCTTCGGCTCTATCGGTAATTTTATCAAATTCATTAAGTTGCACTTCGGTGAGGCCCTTACTAATTCTCTCCCCAATACGCACTTCTAATTCTTCTTGAATATAATTCAAAAATCTTTGTTTTTCTTGCTCTGGCATAGCTGAGAGGCCCATTTCTTGTAAAAACTTTTCATCAAATTGCATTTTTTCTCCTTATGCTAATAATAGCATAAATTATCGGGTTCCGCCAACTACAAAGTGCGTTTTTTAGTTTCGCGAGTGAAGAATTTAAGACGATCGTTAATCTTTAAATCTACTTTTTGCTTAGTTTTGAGAGCTAAACCACCAGTTTCGCCGGCAACGAGCTCTTTTACATCCATTTTTTCTTTTTGGACAGAGATGACCTCAACTTCACCAATATATTCTTTATCTCGGACGACGCGAGCTAAATAAGTAGGCTTTACATTGCCCTTCAGAACTTCACCACCAGCAATAATGGAAGTCTTTTCGGTGCGAAAAACGCCAAGAACCTTCATCTCGCCCTTATCTTCTTCTACAATTTCAGCGTCTAGGAGATTCTCCATTTCATGTTTAGCATCGTCAAGGAGCTCATAAATGACTTTATAGGTACGAATCGGAACATTGTCACGCGCTGCCATCTTACTAATATTTATTGGGACAGAAACGTTAAAACCATAAATTACAGTATTTTCGCCAGCAGCCATGTAAACATCATTTTCGTTGATGTCACCTACGCCAGTAGAAACAATATTGAGTGTAATTTCGCCGTGAGTGTCGATCATCTTGAGTGAATCCACCACCGATGTGACAGAGCCAAGCACGTCGCCTTTGATAATTACGTTGAAAATCTTTGAATTGTCAGCGACGTTCATCATGCGAAGAAGATCGGAGCTCGTAACGTTGGCAGAAGCAGATTCGTCGGCTGCGGCCTGACTATTAAGAAGCGCCATCTTGCGAGCAGTTTTTTCATCTTTTACCTCGATGAAACGATCACCAAAGTTTGGGAGATCTTTGAAGCCTGTAATCGTAACTGGAGTAGATGGGGTAGCTTTGCCCTTGGGTTTGCCTTGCCAATCTAACATTGTGCGGACTTTGCCGTAAGTAGAACCGGCAACGATGAACTCACCAGTTTTAAGCTCGCCGCCAGTAACCAAAAGATTCACAACGGAGCCTTTCCCTGTCTCCATATGAGATTCGATTACTAAACCTTCCGCTGGTATGTCAATATCGGCCTTTAATTCCTCAATGTCAGCAGTAAGTAAAATCATATCTAGAAGCTGATCGAGATTGGTGCCTTGTTTAGCTGAAATTGGTACCATGGTAATATCGCCACCCCATTCCTCTGGCTGGAGACCATGATTGGATAAGTCAGCCTTCGTTCTGTCAATATCTGCCCCTTCACGATCGATTTTGTTAATAGCTACTATAATCTTTGCGTTGGCAGTCTTAGCAAAATTAATGGCTTCGACAGTCTGTGGCTTCACACCGTCGTCGGCGGCCACTACAATAATTACAATATCAGTGAGCATTGCACCGTGCTGACGAATCGCAGCAAAGGCTTCGTGCCCTGGAGTATCTAGAAAAGTGATAATACGATCATCGTGCTCTAATTGATAAGCAGAGATGTGCTGGGTAATACCACCAGCTTCTTTTTCTACGGTCTTCTTATGAAGCAAAGTGTCAAGCAGCGTAGTTTTGCCGTGATCGACGTGACCCATAACGGCTACTACTGGTGGGCGCTCGGTGGCATGGTTAGAAAGTTCGCGATGAAAATCGGAAGTTTTAGTAGCGGTATTTTTCTTTTCGAGCTTAACGTTTTTAAGCCCAAGTTCGTCAATAATAATGGAAGCAGTTTCATAATCAAGACGCTGATTGATAGTGGCAACGATGCCATTTTTGAAAAGCGTGCCAATTAATTCAGTAACAGAAAGACCTAGGGCTTTAGACAGCTCATCTACAGTGATAGAACCAGCAATTAAAATCGTTTTTTCTTCCATCAAAGCTCCTTTCTGTTAGAAAATACATAAAAAATTAGAACTATTCATTTAATTTTATCACAAAATGAAAAAATATGCTATAATAGGGACATTCCCGGGTAGCTCAATGGTGGAGCAAGAAGCTGTTAACTTCGAGGTTGCTGGTTCGAGCCCAGTCCCGGGAGCCACTTTAAAGCCCTTCGGGCTTTTTTCGTATACTTAAAATATTGTATAATGTTTGTATGAGGGCCTTAAACAAGAGAAATAAGATTGTCTTAGCTGTTCAGATTATATTAGCTATTATAATAATTGTTACTTTAATTAATCAAATCATAATTTCACATTGGCCAAATATAATTTTATGTATAGCCTCTTTAATTCTCTTTTTGCTGCCAGATTTATTATTTAAATTTAAGATTAATATCCCGGCGCTACTTGAAGGTTCATATTATCTCTTTATCTTTGCGACTTTAATTTTAGGAGAAGTCTTTACTTTCTATGGGTTCTTCCCTTTTTGGGACATAGTTTTACATCTACTTAGCGGTTTTGTTTGTGCTGGAGTCGGTTTTGCAATTGTTGGCTTTATGAACAAAACTAAATTACCGGTAGCGTTTGTAATTATCTTTGTATTTTGTTTTTCAATGACCGCTGGTGTAATGTGGGAATTTTGCGAATTTGTTTCTGACGAAACAATTCGAACTGATGCTCAAAAAGATATGGTTGTTAATAATGTCTCCACCATGACTATGCATGCGTATGGGAGTAATCAGCCTCGACGTATTGATGAGATTGAAAAAACGGAAATGTTTTTAAAAGATGGCGAAGTTGTGACAGTAGAAAATGGGTATTTAGACATTGGCTTACTTGATACAATGAAAGATTTATTCATGAATTCAGTCGGTGCACTTTTGTTCTGTTTGATGGTATTATTTTCGTTAAAACACAGCGATAAATCAAAATTAATAGACAAATTTGTCCCATCTAAGAATAAAGTTCCCAAATAATTAACCACCAAAAATAACTCTAAATACCCCCAATGAGGCAAGTAGCATAATGAGTCCAGCTACTAAAACGCCAGCCGTAATTGACAAAACTGTTTTTTTGAAATTTAAATTTAAAATACTAGCAGCCAGAGTGCCTGTCCAGGCACCTGTACCAGGAATTGGAATTGCTACAAAAAGAAACAGCGCAAAATAAGTCCCCGCAGAACCAGCTTTTTTAAGTAATTTTTCACCAGCTTTCTCGCCTTTTTTGAGACAAAAACTACAAAACTGCTTAAGTGGCTTCCATTTTTTATTGCTTCCCCACTCTAAGAATTTACGTGCGAAAAAATAAATAATTGGCACTGGCACAATATTGCCAATAATGGCCACTAGAAGAACCGACCACTCTGGTAAACCTAGGTCCATTCCAATTGCTACTGGAATGGCACCTCTGAGTTCGATAAGCGGCATCATCGAGATGATAAATACAATCAAAATCTTCCAAACCATAATATATATTATAGCATAAGGATTAATTGTTTAATTTTTTGACCAAATCTTCTACGGTTTCTCTTATACTGTTAACCGCCACTGGCTCGCCATTGATACGAAATGTCGGCGTGCCAGCAATGTCGACTTTTGCGCCGAGGCCATATTCGAAGGCTACTCTTTTGGCCACTTCTTTGCTGTCCAAATCTTCATAAAATTTCGCCAGGTCGCCATTACCATCTGAGGCTTCTGTAAATAATTCGCCTAAATAATCGCGCAATTTACTACCACTTTGATAGTACCAAGTAGCCTGATTCTCGAAAAGTAGGTTTTTATATTCGTTCCAATAACCTTGAAGCTGGGCGGCGGTGGCTGCCGAAGCCGCAATGACGTTATTTCTAAAATAATTGATTAAATAACCCCTGAAGACTACCGCTACTTTACCGTCGTGCTCTTTTATTAATTTGTTAACTACAATATTCGTTTCAGCGCAATGGCTACATGCATAATCGGCATATTCATAAATAATGATTGGGGCTTTTTCGCTACCCTCAATTTTTTCAGAGATATTACCAGACGTATTGTCGGCATCAATAATAGTATCGGGATCGTAG
>CAKUXN010000050.1 GCA_934700415.1 uncultured Candidatus Saccharibacteria bacterium
CTACCATACTTACAATTGCGGTTTCCTTAATTACCGTGATAATTTCATTACCGAGTGCCGGAATCATGTTTTTGATGGCTTGAGGTGCAATGATTTTCATAAAAATCGTAAATTGCGATAATCCGAGTGCCATGCCAGCTTCCTTTTGCCCAGCATCTACCGATTGAATTCCACTTCGGATTACTTCTGCCGTATAAGCCGCTGAGTTCAAGCCAAACGCCACTATTGCAATGATAATACTAGGGAAGCCCTTTATCGCGAAAATCACAAAGAACATAATAAATAGCTGTAACGCCATCGGCGTACCGCGGATCACGGTCGTGTAAATTCGGCAAATGAATTTTGGCACCACTAGCCATTTAGAATGTTTAGCTGTATCTACCAGCGCAATTACAGTGCCAAGCAGTATTCCAATTAAAATTGCAAAATACGAAATCTGCATAGTTAAAAGAAAACCATGTAGCAAAGAATCAATATATTCTGGTGTATTAAATAACTCTGCTATTTTTGCAAAAAAATCATTCATCAAAAAGCCCCATATATTTTAATACTAATCGATCAATTTCTGTTGTGCCATCGGCGTTTTCAGTTAGCATTTCGGCCAAGACTTCATTAAATGCCTCCAAAAGTTCCGTGCGTTCTTTATTCACTGCAATTGCGTAAGATTCTTCTACTGGGTAATCTTCCTCCCTAGTCGGGCCAGAATAGTATAACGGCATAGCCTGGAGTTCTGGATTTTTTTCTACAATATATTTCGCCGCCAATTCATCTGCAATCGCATAATCAATGATATGTGCCAAAATCGCATCAGCTGCTAGTTGGTGGGAGTCGATACCTTTCACCGTCGTTCCAGTGCCAGCTAACACTCCATTTTTTATTTCATCATCCACGAAGATATATCCCGTGCTACCAATTTGCGAACCAAGATCATGCCCGGCCAAAGATTCCCACACGATATGATCATCTCTAAGAGACGGCGGCATATTGCGATTAAAAATCACATACTGTACAGATGAATAATAGGGAATTGTAAAGTTTACTTTTTCTTCACGTGCTGGTGTGATGGTCAGCCCTGCCGCGCCTGCATCGGCAATCTTTCCAGCTTCCACGTTATCAATAATTACATCGAACTCTACGTTTTTGATTTGAATCGTTTTATTCATCTTTTTTGCTACGCGGTTGACAATTTCCACATCCACACCTACTATCTGCCGATTTTCATAAAATTCAAATGGTGCAAAGAAAGCATTAGTTTCAACAACGTAATCCGCGTCAGCTTCACCTCGGATTGAGAAAAATACGCTCACGCCCATCCCTGCTGTTATTAACAAGAAAATAACGAACCAAACTGCGCTTTTAACCTTATGCATAATACCATTATACAACAAAAAATAAATTGATATAAAAAATGGTGACTCCGGTGCGAGTCGGACGCACAACCTTTTCCTTAGGACGGAACTGCTCTATCCATTGAGCTACGGAGCCACAATATGTTATAATTATTATACCATGAATCTATTCAAGAAGAAAGACGAGAAGAAGACCGAACAGCAAAAGGTCGAAGAGCGTCGCGAAGAAGTTCTGGCCCGTGGGCGCAAATTCAAATATCCACTTCAATGGACCAAACATCGTGTTGTCGTCAACACTATTCTTATTGCTATTATCGTTGCCGCTATTTTAATCACCAGCGGCTGGCTCGCTTTGTATCAATTTGGCATGACCGACGAAATGCTTTATCGTGTTACTAAATTTTTGCCAGTTCCAGTAGCGTCTGTCGATGGAGAAAAAGTAAATTTTTCTGACTATTTACTATTTTACCGTAGCAGCATTCTTTCAATTGAGCGTCAATCAGGCCAAGTAGATAACGACGGCTCTGTCGAGGAGCTACGCCTTCAGTATAAACGCGCTGCCCTAGACGAGGCCGAAGAATACACTTATGCTGCAAAGCTCGCCAAAGAGCTCGGTATCAGCGTTAATGATGAAGAAATTACAACTGAGTTTATGCGTCATCTTTCCATTGGCGGTGTAGAACGCAGCGAGGAAGGTTTCCTTAAGATTGTTCAAGAAAATTTCGGTCTTGATAAAAGCGAATACGAGCATATGCTTCGCCTTACTTTAACCAGAGCTAAAGTTGAAATGGAAATTGACGATTATGCCAACGAGATAGCTACTAAAGTAGAGGCAGCCTTAGCGGTTAATGGCGGAACTTATTCTGCTGTAGCGGACGAATTAGGTGACGCAATCGAATACCAGGAAACTGGCGGTATGGTGTCTAATCAAAATATAGATGGCGGGCGCGCAGCTGAAGCCTTTAAATTAAATCCAGGTGAAAGTAGTGGGCGCTTCGTTTCTATGAATGGAGATGGCTATTATTTTGTCAAATTAGTCAAAAAAACAGACACCGAAGTTAATTTTGTTTCTATTAAGGTGCCATTTACCGAATTTGACAAGCGACTCAACACTCTTCAAGAAGAGGGAAAAATCAAAGAATATATCAAAATTACCGATAACGAATAAAAAATGGTGCGGGTACAGGGAGTCGGACCCTGATCTCATCCTTGGGAAGGATACATAATAGCCGCTATACGATACCCGCAACTACCCCTATTATAACATAATTTTAGCCAGTTATGTTATAATATATATTATATATGGAAGAAATAAGGGAACAATTAAAACAAGCAATAAAAAATTTATACGACCTTGATTTTGATCCCGAAATTGTTCCATCTCCAGCCAACATCGACGCAGATTACTCTACCAACGCCCCACTAAGGCTCGCCAAAACTCTCCATCAACCCCCGATGGAAATCGCCAAGAAAATAGAAGAATTTATTAAAGGCTTTTTAATAAATTCAACTCTTCCAGGCTTTTTGAATTTCAAGCTGGACGACGCCTGTTTAGCCGACAAAATCAGCCACTTGTACAATAATTTTGAACAAGAAATTTCCTCCGACGAATATGCCGGCAAGACTGTCATTTGCGAATTCAGCGATCCAAACCCCTTTAAAGTTTTGCATGTCGGCCATCTTTACACTAGTATTGTAGGCGATTCTATTGGTAGGCTTTACGAATATGCCGGCGCTAAAGTCATTCGTGCCAACTTCGGCGGCGATGTCGGGCTTCATGTCGCTAAGACCATGTACGCCTTGCTCCAAAAAGACACTTCAGATCTTAAGATTGATGATATCGCTAAGTGTTATATTGAAGGCACCGCACTTTATGATGAAGATGAAGCCGCGCATGATGAAATTACAAAGCTCAACAAAGAAATATACAAAATCAACGCCGAAAATTTACACGATTCCAAGCTCGCTGAAGTTTATTGGAAGGGCAGAGAATTATCATACAAATATTTCAACAATTTCTATGCCACTATCGGTGTAAAATTTGACAAATATTATCCCGAGTCTACAGTCGCCGCTCTTGGTCTTAAGACTGTCAAAGAGCAATTAAAAAAAGGCGTCTATGAATTGTCCGATGGTGCAGTTATTTTCAACGGTGATAAATATGGCTTACACACCAGAGTGTTTATCAACAAAGAAGGTGTACCGACTTACGAAGCTAAAGACGTCGGGCTCATTTTTACTAAATGGCAAGATTGGCATTTTAATAAATCCATCGTCATCACCGGCAGTGAGCAGCTCGATTACATGAAAGTCGTCTTGAAATCCATCGAACAGTATGCGCCTGATCTCGTCGCAAAGACTAGCCATTTAATTCACGGCCTCGTTAAGCTCCCAGGCGGCGTAAAAATGTCTTCAAGAAAAGGTAATTTCTTGAAAGCCGTCGATGTCCTCGGAATGATCGACAAAGCCTTAAAAGCCGAGTATAACTCTACCGATCAAAAAGTCTCGCTCGCCGCTACCAAATACGCTTTTCTCAAATACAAGATGGGTGGCAACATCATTTTCGACCCTCACGAATCCGTCAAAATGACCGGCAACTCCGGCCCCTACTTACTATACTCCTGCGTCCGCGCCAAAAAAATCTTAGCAAAAGCAGGGGTGGCCGAAATGCCTCACCGAAAGGCCTCCGGAGCCTGGCAAGGCGAGGATGAGCGCGCCGTCCCCGTGGCGACGGGCGACGGCGACGCAGCCCGAGGGGAGAGCATTTCGGGCAAAATTCCTACTTCTGAAAAGACCTTAGTAAAGAAATTGCTTGAGTATAAATATATGTTGTCCGAGGCAGTTACCGAAATGGCCCCGCACAAACTGGCGAATTATTTGTATGAACTCGCCCAAGACTTTTCGCGTTTTTATGAAAATTGCCAAGTCTTAGGTTGTACCGAAGAAGAAGAACGTTTGAAGCTCGTTCAGATTTATTTAAATATTATGACTCACGGCCTTAATA
>CAKUXN010000051.1 GCA_934700415.1 uncultured Candidatus Saccharibacteria bacterium
CTCTTCATCTTCTACAAAATCACCGAGTACGGAATCTTCGTCATCACCTTCGCGACCAACAGAGGCGTCGAGCGAAGCGATGTCTTGCTTGATACGCATGACATAATCGACTTTTTCGGGTTCCATATCGAGTTCTTTGGCAATTTCTTCGTTGGTAGGCTCACGGTTTAGCTCAGAAGTAAGCTTACGAGTGGTACGCAAGACTTTGTTAATCGTCTCGACCATGTGGACCGGAATACGAATGGTGCGAGCTTGGTCGGCAATAGCACGAGTAATGGCCTGGCGAACCCACCAAGTAGCGTAAGTAGAAAATTTGAAGCCTTTGTCAGGGTCGAATTTATCAACAGCGCGAAGTAAACCCGTGTTACCCTCTTGGATAAGATCGAGAAAATCAAGACCACGACCGCCATAGCGCTTAGCAATAGAAACCACGAGGCGCATGTTCGATTCGACCATTTTGTCTTTGGCCTTTTTGTCACCCTTTACGATGCGGGCGGCGAGATCAGCTTCTTCTTCGGGAGTAAGTAGTGGAATTTTACCAATTTCTCTTAAATAAAGTCGCACGGAATCGTCTGCAAAAGCGTCGACATTCTCGGCGGTGATGGCGAGGTCTTCGTCACTGAGCTCTTCTTCATTTTCAAGATCGCCAGTCTCTGGCTCATCAAAATCAAAAGCCGAATCTTTTGCATTCACAACATCATCTTTATTTGAATCCATTGTCTTATAGTATAGTCTAATTTACGTTTTTTTGCAAGTTATTAATCTCATGGATAATTTTAATATATTCCTCGTCATCTTCGCTTAAATTGGCGAGTTTTTCGTTGAGCTCGGAGATTTTGAGCTTATTCATTTCTTTTGTATAACGCTTCATAAGATCGGCAGCTTCTTTTTCGTAATTTGGATTTGTGATTCCCTCGTGATCATTCGCAAAAATGAGTTCGAGCTCGTCGATTCTGGTGTCGTCTGAAGGAACTTCAAGTGGAATATCGGTTTTGCTAATGCCACCGAATAATTTTAATGCGAGAAGGCTGTCTTCGAGTTTTTTGATGTGATCGGGAGTAACGGAAGTCTTGGGTTTTTTCAAATATTTACGAGTAGAGTCTTGTTCTAATTTTTTGTGCAGGCGGTCGCCTTTTTCGCGCAAGATAGAGACTTCAACATTTAGACGTTTGGCGATCTTTTCTTCATAACTAGCGTGTTCGACTTCGTCTTTAATATAAGATAATAGTTTGAGCGCGATATCGGAATATTTTTTCTTGTCGGTGGCAAAACGAAGATTGAGATTTTCTTCGTATTTAGCAAGCAGCCAATCGACGGCTGGAATGTGCTCTTTTACGGCTTGTTTCCAAAGCTTGGGGTCTTTCTGGATGAGCTCGTCGGGATCTTTGGCGCCGTGATAATTTGAAATAACAGTGAGGTCAATGCCAAGATTGCCAGCAAGCATAATGGCACGCTCGGTGGCCTTAACTCCAGCTGCATCGCCATCGTAGGCGAGCCGAATATCGGAAGTGAGCTTAGATAAAGCTTTTAAGTGTTGTTCCGTCATCGCGGTACCAGAAGTGGCAACGGCCTCTTTTACACCTGCTTGGTGTGAAGAAATCACGTCCATATTACCTTCGACAATTACGACAAAACCATTTCGGCGGATTGCTTCTTTGGCATTGGAAAGGCCAAAAATAAAACGTGATTTGTTGAATAAAATTGTATCGGAAGTATTTAAATATTTGGGCTCGCTCTTGTCGAGGACGCGCGCGGTAAAGCCAATCACGTTACCGGTAGTGTCAATAAATGGCACCATCATACGATTCCTAAACATATCGGATTTGTATTGATTTAGAAGACCGGCGTCGTCTAATTCCCTTTCTGTAAAGCCACGCTTTAATAAAACTGAACGAAGGGCTTTGCCAGAAGCTGGCGAATAACCGATTTTGAATTCAGCGACGGTTTTACGGTTAAGATTGCGTTTGTAAAAAACATATTCACAAACTGATTTGTCGCGGACTAGGCAGGCTTGATAATACTTAGTAGCAAGAGCCAAAGCTTCTTTGGCGCGAAGTTTGCGCTTGATAACATTTGAATCACCACCACGATATTTGCTGAGGTCGACCCCAGCTTGAGCAGCAAGCTTTTCGATGGCATCTTTAAAGCTGATACCTTCGACTTCCATGATGAACGTAAAAATGTCGCCGCCTTTGTTGGCAGAAAAATCATGCCAGATGCCTTTTTCGGGAGAGACCATAAAAGATGGAGTTTTGTCGACGCCCCAAGGAGAATGGCCTTTGAGGTTACGGCCGGCACGTTTTAGCTCCACATATTGCCCTACCACATCCTCCACCGCGAGACGGGATTTGATTTCTTCCTTCGCGTCGTTCATGCTATAATTATACCATGAACGATAAAGAGTATTTAAATCAAATCTCTTCTTCGGTGCGTCCGGAGAAAAAACCAAAAATGAGTTTTATGTCTTCACCAATTTTTAAGGCTCTTGCGATTGGGATAATAGCTTTTGTGATGATTGTGGTGCTCGGCTCAATCTTAGGTGGCAATAAAGGCGATTTAGAAAATAGCACTATCGCGCTTAAGCTTCATTTAGATAATACTTCAGAGATAGTTTCAAAATACCAAAAGAGCATAAAATCTTCAGATTTGCGTTCTAGTAGTGCGTCGGTTTATTCTGTTTTGACTAATACCAGCCGCGAGGTGACGGATTACCTTACTGCTAAGTATTCTTATAAGTCTGGTTCGGGTGATAAAAAGATCATAGAAGAGGCTACTCTAAATAAAGATGGGCTCGATACCGATCTTACTGATGCCAAAATTAACGGTACGCTTGATAGAATTTTTGCATTAAAAATGAAATATGAAATTTCGCTTTTGATGGCCGAAGAAACTAATATTTACAATACTACTGGTGATGCTACCTTGAAAAATATAATGAATTCGTCTTATGATAGCCTTGAAACGTTGTATAATAAATTAAACGATTTTTCGGAAACGAAATAAATAAAGGATTATATGGGTAGAACTGAAAAGGTAGTGGGCAAGACTAAAGAGACTTTAACTAAAGCACGCGAAAAGAGTGGTGGCTTTCGTAAGGAGTTCGTTGAGTTTATCAACCGTGGTTCAGTAGTGGACCTTGCTGTAGGTGTGGTCGTCGGTGGTGCATTTACGGCAATTGTGAATTCTTTGGTAAACGACATTGTAATGCCAATTGTGGGGCTAATCGTTGGTGGTGTAGATTTTACGAGCCTTGCCATTCGGATTCCAAATTTCTTTAGCAATGGTGACGAAGCGGTGATTGCTTATGGTAACTTCATTCAAAATGTAATTGAATTCTTGATAATCGCTTGGGTAATCTTTATGATTATTAAAGCTATGAATAGACTCAACCGTCGTCGCGACAAAAAGCAAGCCTAGGAAAAAGCTAAAACTGAAAAGAAATAATTAGTCGGTAAGATTATAACTTAAGCGGACGAGATCATTTAGCTCGTCCGTTTTTAGTTGCTCGCCGACCAACACAACTTCGATGCCACCGCGACCAAAAAATCGCGACTCCATAACGGATTCATATTTGTCGGTGAGAAGTTTTTTTAATTCCCCATCGGTGCGAACTTCAATGGTATTTTTATTAACTATCAAAAAAGCTTTGTCGTTTTTTAAATAAAGTGTGCGGGATTTTTCGGGCTTTTCTTGATAAACGCCAATGCCAGTTACTTTAGAAAGGTCAAATACCATTTTAACTCCTCAATTGAACCGTTGATGTCATCGAGTGCGCGATGATTCTCGGGTTTAATAAATTTTTTATTCAAAGCGTTTTCAAAATAAATTTTCCAGGCTGAGACATCTAGCATGCGATAATGTAGCTTTTTATTAAGCTCTGGCATTTCGTGCTCTATAAACTTACGATCTTGGTGAATCGAATTGCCAGCTAAATAGATTTCTTTGCTGAAATTTTGCTCAATAAATTGTAATAGCTCTTTTTCTACTGCTTCGACTGGTTGACCGTTTTGGTTTTGGGTAATAAGGGCGTCGCGAGATTTACTATTCTTTTCCCAAAAATCGCCAACCATGCGAGCCTTCATTAACTCTTCGTCCACTTTTACGACTGCTTCGTAGGTAGCAATTTCGTTTAACTCCATGTCGGTAGCGATGGCAGCGACTTCGAGAATTTTGTCTTTTACTGGGTCAAGACCAGTCATCTCAAGGTCGATCCATAAAAGTTTAGCTTTTTTCATTACATTTCCTCCGGAATTT
>CAKUXN010000052.1 GCA_934700415.1 uncultured Candidatus Saccharibacteria bacterium
CCGATTACCATAAAAGTTTTACCATGATAATTAATGGTACGGCCGACTGGATTTGAAGTGCTAAAAAGAAGGAGCGAAAGCATGTGACCTATAACTAACGAGTTTTCTTTATTTTTTTCAGTGATGAATGAACCATAGCGTAAAGTTAATGGTTCTATAGTGTTAAAATCTGGTGTAGTTCCGACGATTGTAGCGGAATCAACTGTGTTTTCGCCATCTTGCAAAGTACTGTGGACTACAGCAATGGGGGCTACGGCTGAAACTGTCTCCATGTTTTTAATTAGTTCAGTATCAGAAATTGCGAGATTGCTCTTTTGAAAAGAGTTCGACGATGTAAGTTCCTCAATAACTGTAGCGACCGAATCTTTAGTAGTGTTAGGCCGTACAACAATTAAATCTGATCCTATATCGGAAACTTCTTCGGAAATTAAATTTGAAATACTGCCAGTAAGCGACAAAATCAAAATAATACTAGCAATACCAATCGCTATACCAAGACAAGTCAAAAACGAACGAGTGCGATTCTCTTTGATCGAAGTACAGGCGAGCCTTAAATGAGTACGAAAAAGAAATGCCATTAGTTTTTCCTCCTGTTCTTACGAGTATTTTTGCGTTTTTTGGCTTTGCCTCTTTTTACTTCAATTGGTTGCGGGAGATTGTGGTCTTCGACAGTCTTGATGTCAGTGTCAATTTGCCCATCTAGCATATTGATTACACGCGTAGCATACACCGTAAGGGCCGGGTTATGTGTGACCATTATAATAGTGTTGCCTTCTTCGTGAACTTTTTTAAGTTCTTCCATGACGGAATTTGAAGCGCGAGAATCTAGATTGCCAGTCGGCTCATCGGCGAGGATTATTTCTGGATCGCTTACGATGGCACGTGCGATTGCAGCTCGCTGCTGTTGACCACCAGACAGCTGAGAAGGCAAGTAATATTCTTTCTCTTGCATACGAAAACGTTCTAGTGCATCGGAAGCATTTTTGAGCCGTACAGTACGGGGCTGATTAATATAAACTAGCGGTAAAGCAACGTTTTCTAAAATTGATAAGTCTTGAATCAAATTGAAGTTCTGAAAAATGAAACCAATTTTTTTGGCACGGAGACGAGCTTTACGACGAGCCGAAATATTAGCTACGTTTTCACCATTTAAAAGATATTCTCCGCTCGTAGAGCGATCCAATAAACCAATAATATTCAATAACGTAGTCTTACCGCATCCAGAAGGACCCATAATCATAATAAATTCACCACGTTTAATGGTGAGATCAAAGTCTTTTAGTGCAAACGATTCGGTGTCACCATAGCCATATCGCTTAGTGAGACCTTTAAGCTCAATTACGTTTTCGCTCATACTCCCCTTATAAAAATTAATTTGGCGGAAGCGATAGAATAAGGCTGTCGCGCTCCATTCGAACCTCCGGTTTTTGTGGCGGAAGTGGCAGGATTCGAACCTGTGAAAGCCTTGCGACCTTACACGCTTTCCAAGCGTGCTCCTTAAACCACTCGGACACACTTCCGTCTTAGTGCCATCTTAGCATAATTTGCGTTTTTTCTCAATGCGTTTCTTTGGAAAGAACAACTAAATTTTCAATGTGTGGAGTATGAGGAAAGAAATTAAATATTTTAATATCATCAATTTGATATTGCTGTAACAGCATTTTGACATCTCTAGCTTGAGTGGCAGGGTTGCATGATAAATAAATAATTTTTTGCGGTAGCGTTTCTAGTAGTTTGTGAATTAATTTAGCATCACAGCCAGCACGTGGAGGATCAAGAATAACGGTCTGGTCTGGCTCAATATAGTTTAAGGCTTCTTCGGATCTAGCTAGTATAGCTTGAGAAGTATGGCCAGAAGAAACCTTTTGGCAATTTTTTTCCATTTCATCATAAGCAGATTTATCACATTCAACTAAAGTAAGATTATGATCGCGGGCGACAGACAAACCAATAGTGCCAACTCCCGCATATAAATCTAACACCTTATTGGTAGTAATGTGTTTTTTAATCTCTTGTAGTGCCAACTCATAAACTGGTAAGTTGATTTGGAAAAAGCCGTTAGGGGAATAAGAATACTCTTGGCCTAAAATATAGTCGGTTAAATTATTAAATTTTGGGTGTGGTCTACCTTTTGCAAATAGCCCGCCAGAAACTTCACCTTTTTGATTGCAACGCAAAAGAAGAGCTTGAAATTTGCGGGATTCTTCGTGTTTTACATTTAAATCGTCGACAATCTTTTTGGCAGCAGCAAAAATTTCCGGTCTTTCAATGGAAGATTTTGTGATTGGAAGTTTTCGGTGTGAACTGCGTTCATAAAAAGAAAGCTTAATGATATTTTCTTGATTATCCCAATATAATGAATATTCCATTTTGTTACGATAATAATAATCTTTTTGGTCCGTGAAGATTGTGGGCTTTTTTATATCTATTTGATGCTCACGAAAAATTTCTACTACGAGGTTTTGTTTTTGTTCTAGTTCGTAATTAAAGGCTAAATTTTGCCAAGGAGATGTAGATAAAAAACACGAGTCTTTTGGCTCAACACGAAAAGACGAAACGTTATTAAGCTTGGTCGCTATGGCTTCGTCATAATGCGACTTGGTTTTGAGTGTTTGGTATTCAATAACTTCTTCACCGGGAAGGGCGTTCCAGAAGAAAATTTTTTTGCCACTCTCTGTTACGCCCAAACTTTGTCCACCTGGGATAAATTTTTCTACTCTTATCATGTTTTATATTATACCAAAAATATGTTATAATTTATCTATGTCAGCAAAAGACATCTTAAGGTCAAACGAAAATGCCGCTCTTAACAATAACCAAATTATTTCTACCGTAGTAGGTAGAAAAACTAAGAGTGCAAAAGGGTTTAAGAAAGGGTTCGGCGCGGCGGCTTTTATTACTGCAATGATTATAGTATTTGCAGTGCTTTTTGGTTCTGGTAACTTAATTCCGTCTGCCATTTCCGAAAGATTAATTGAAGAGACTGATGTGCAATACGCAGATGCTGTTGAGAGTAAAGCGTTAGTTTTTGAACAGGCACTTCTTGATGGTAATGTTCCTGATAATACCGCTAAAAAATTAAAGGATAGCGGGGTATTGGTGGGGTATTTAAAAGATGGTGAATTCGTGGAAGCAAATAGCGTTTCTGGAAGTTTATCGTTAAAAATTAAAGACCAAATAGTCAGTGCGAATGATTTTGTACGTGAGTTAAATAATAACGCCGTCTTATATAACGCTTTCAATACTGCGACTTATTCGCGTGCAGCATATTATTATGATAAATCAGCTCAAAAAGTTTTTCGTAAACTTGGAATTTCACGAAACAATTTTTCTGGAGATAAAAGTTTTGAAGAGGTAATGACAAAAGTAGTTGGAGAGGGAAGTAATATCGATGTAAATAGTGTTGGCTTATATGAAAAAAAGGACGAGCAGAGTGGTAAAACATATTTTGAATACGGTACTGTAGGGAACAATTCTTCTTCTGATTCTTCAGCTGATGCTTTCGTGGAGGGTGTAAGAGCTAAAAGCATAAACACAAGCAAAGAGCAAGCTACTATGGATGCTGCGAGTAACATCAATGTGGCGGATACGATTTCCAAAGAGCAAAAATCAAGCTTGTTCTTTGCGACTTTTATGGAAAATATTAGTAAGATGAAGGCTGGCTATGGCGGCGAGTCAAAAATAAATGAAGCGATGAATTATTTATACAAGTCCGAAGAGACAGAAGTCGTAGATGTTGAAACTGGAGAAATCGTTAAGGTTACTGGTAGTATGTTGGAGTCACACAGTTTATACTCTGTTTTGTCTGGAGAAAAAGTAAACATTCAAAAAGTGGAGAATTATTCTTCGGATCGAGTTATTAAAACTGTAGAGAATCAGCTTGGAGCGTCTAGCTCAAATGGAGCTTTAAAAAATACCGTAGCTTCTACTTCGCGCGGAATTAAAGGCTCAATTGGGCGTTTAATCAACTTTGGTGAATCTGCTATCGGCGAGATCATCTCTAAAGTCACTCCAACAGTCAAGAGCTCACTTATCGATAACTCTTTTGATGATATAAAAGGGGTTCGTGGTGGAGAACTTCTAGTTGAGGGAGCCGTAAATGTAGGGAAAGAGCTTGCAAAGGCAAGTGGGGCCACTGCTGGTGATGCTACTTCGGTGAAATCGTATGCTCAATTGAATAATACAATCTTGG
>CAKUXN010000053.1 GCA_934700415.1 uncultured Candidatus Saccharibacteria bacterium
TAATTTTGCTTGTATCGGCTTTCCTGGGCTGGTCTTGTCGTTTGAACGTAACACCGATCGCATCAAAAACCGCTTCACCAGGAATATTATCGAGTATTCTTTTCCAATCGGTTTTACGGTGTCTATCTGCATGGTCATCCTTTCCGCGCTTGCCCATATCAATGAATTTACTAGGCCCGAGCTCACTACTGCCTCGGTTTTTATTACCTTTACCATCGATTTGATTCTTATCTATTGGATCTCTCGCCCATTGAATAAACTCCGCACTGGCCTTCTCTTTACTATTATTGGCATCATGGCTGCCGCCTTCGGCATTCCGCTTATTCGTGACTTTTTTGAATTCACCTTCCTTACCAAAAACGGCTTTATCATCATGCTGGCCATCATCGGCGCAGGCTTCCTCTTCTTCAATCTCCTTCGCCTCTTCTTAAAACGTTCCCTAAATCATATTCTCACCCGCCTGCATATCTAGCTAACTAGTAGTATTTTTTCAACTATCTTTTCAAAAACCAATGGTTATTGATATAATCAATGACAAGGAGAAGCAATATATACCACCACTATCAATCAAAACTGATTAATTCTTTTAAATAAAGCTACACGAGAAGCTTTAGGAGTAAAGCTGGGCGACAGAGTGACGGTTAATTTCTCTGGCAAGTCCGCAGTCGTAGAAAGGGAATTAAGCGACCAAGCTTTTTTCAAAAAGCTCGACGCAATAAAATCCGCCAAAACCAAGCAAAATATTAAAAAGTTAGCTGGTAAAAACGCTGACGAACTTTTTGAAATTGCGATGAGAAAGCAACAGAGAGGCTAATCATGACTACCGATTCTATTGATGCGAATATAGTACTTAGATGCATATTAGGTGATGTACCTGTCCAAAGGCAAAAGGCAGCTCGCTTCTTGCGTGAAGAAAATACCGTTCACTATTTATCTAGCCAGGCAATTTTAGAGTGCGTATATGTTATGGAGATTGCCTTAGAGATGCCGCGCGAAGAAGTGACAGACTCTTTAAATTTTTTCTTGACTCGTTACAGCGATACACTAGAATATGATCGTAGCTTAACAGCAAACATCATCCCTTATTACTTGGCTCACCTCAAATTATCTTGGGCAGATTGCGCTCTGGCAGCAGAAGCAGAATATCATCACCGCGAGCCACTTTTTACCTTTGACAGTAAACTTGCATCGCAATCTCCACAAGTAAAGTTGCTTAGCTAATCCTCCCCAATCGCCACCCTCGGATAAATATTAAGGGAGTATGGATCCGTCGGCTTCACGCCCGACTGGATTTCATAGTAACACGCCGCTGCCACCATCGCTCCATTATCCCCCGAAAGCGATGGGGCAGGGAAAAACAATTGAAGTCCTGCTGAAGAAAAAGCAATTCCGAATCTTCTTCTCAGTTCTTCATTTGCACTTACTCCACCCGCTAGTACTATCGACTTTACCTCTGGATGGCAAGAAAGCGCCATCTCGACTTTTTCGCATAAAATTCCTACTGCAGTTTTCTGAAACGACGCCGCGAAATCCGCCACTTGCTGAGCCGACAGCAAGTCTTTTAACTTGTGCGACGGATAAGAAATTGGCACCCCCACCTCTTTTTGTACTGCACGAAGCACAGCAGTTTTAAGCCCCGAGAACGAAAAGTCCAACCCCTCTACTTTCGGATGTGGTAATTTATATTTTGAAGCATCTCCAGAAGTCGCCGCCTTCGCAATGGAAGGTCCTCCAGGATAAGGTAGCCCCAATATCTTCGCTACTTTGTCAAAACATTCTCCCACCGCATCATCATGCGTGGTGCCAATGATTTCAAATTGATTATGCGCTTTCATATATAAAATTTGCGTATGCCCACCAGACACTACCAGTGCCAGCAAGGGAAACGAGGGAGCGTTCCGAAGATGAGTATTTATAGATTCCTCCGTCTCTAGCCAATTAGCATACACATGTGACTTCAAATGGTGCACGGCATATAGGGGCTTATCGTGTAAAATCGCTAACGTTCTTGCTGTCAAAGTTCCAATCAAAAGCGACCCCAAAAGCCCAGGCGCATGTGTCACTGCAATCGCATCAATGTCGTCCCACGTACATGACGCATCAGATAAAGCCCGATTTCTCACTGGAATTATCGCTTCAAGATGCGACCTCGCTGCCACTTCTGGTATCACCCCACCATACTCCGCAAAAATATCAATTTGCGACACCACTACGTTCGACAAAATTTTACGACCATCTTCTACTACCGCTGCCGCCGTCTCATCACAACTTGATTCAATTCCTAAAATTTTCATAACTAAATTATATCACCTCACGCATATTACTCGTGATGGTATTTACTCCCTTTAAATATTTCCGCCGCACGATAAGTTTGTTCAGCTACAATTAACCTTGCAACCATATGTGGGAACACCAACTTCGAAAAACTCCACACAAAGCTTGCCTTTTCTCGCACTACATCTGAGAATCCGTATGCGCCACCAATCAAAATCACTACATTTTTATCATTCAAAAAAGCTTGAGTTAGTATCTTAGAATATTCGTCTGATGATATATTTTCTCCGCGCTCATCACAGCAAATCACAAAATCGCGTGCCGAGAACGGCCAATTCGCCAGCTTCTTTGCCAGCTTTTCTTCCTCTATAAATTCCCACGAAATATCAAACGGCTTCCTCAGCCTTTTTTCATATTCAGTGCAAGCTTCGTTTAACCAAGAAACGTGCTTTTTCCCACCTGCGATTATCTTTATCATAAGAGATATTATATCACACTTGCTTTTTTATACAAAATATGCTATACCTAAAAAAGTATAGGCTTTTTAGCCAGGTACTTTATTAAGTAGAAAGGACAATCCCAAAACAGTTCCGCCTAGTGGATAGGGCGATTCCGAGCACGACGCTTCGCTTCATGCGAATTTAAAACCTCACAGCAGCATCCCGAACTATGATCCCGAATGGGGTCACTATCGTCACGAAGAATAACTCTAAGCCCCACCCTCCCCCTACACAAGCGCCCCAGTATTGGGGCGCTATTTTTATGCACGACGTGACACCCTATACATATTGACATTTTTAAGCATATGTGGTATAACGAATTTATCGCTTTATAAAAGCGTGCATTGATTAACATAAGGGGGAAAAACAAATGGCAACAAAGTTCTTCAAGAGCATCATCGGTAACCTGAAAGAAGACTTTCAAATCGATCAGAAAATCACTCGTGACATGAAAATGTCGCGCGCTACGCTAAGGCGTATCGAACGTGCCGTCAATGGTGCAGAAAGGGAACAATTGTCTGCAGAGGCAAAGCTGGAGTTGCTCGACGATGTCGATGTCGCAATTGATCATTATGATTATATTGCGGAACCCAATTCGTTCTCGCACCTTCTGATTCCGTTCTGGGGCAGAATGGTTGCACTGGTGCTAATAAGCGCCTTGAGCACGCTGATCTCACTCGCAATCGTGATTGGTATGCTTGCTCTCGCGAGCAACACACTGACCGCTGTCATAGGCGAGGTGTATCTGCCGCAGGTCGTTGGAGTATCACTACTCCTCATCCTGGGTATCATGCTTGCCATACCACTGGCAATTGTATTCACAAAAGGACTTCAGTATTTCTGCCGGAAGTTTGCGAAAAATCGCATCAAACAACTGCAGAAATATGCGTACACGTTTGCTGGCGTCTAACGCCTAATCAATGTAGCCCGGTCAATTCGACCGGGCTTTTCCATGCAAAAAAATGGCTGGACCGGCAGGATTCGCACCGAAGGTCCGAATCCCCAACGAAAAAACGCCAAGATGGCGCTCTTCAACTCTAATGGCTGGGGATGAGGGACATAATTCGGAACCAAAATATGTATGCGGAAGCTATTGGGAATTTCGAGTTGGAATCATTAAAATTAATCTTAGCACCAATATCGGTATTGGTTGCGTAGCAAAATTTGTCCGATAAGCGTCAAAATGGTATAATAATTTGCATGAAAGCCGTACTGTCGTCAAAACTAT
>CAKUXN010000054.1 GCA_934700415.1 uncultured Candidatus Saccharibacteria bacterium
TTTAATCTAGGCAGCATACCAGGTAAAGCATAATCTACTGGAGAGACACAAGAAGTTGGTTCTTTCCCTCTTGCGTCGTTGTCAACTTCTGAAAAAAGTTTAGTTTTGGTTGAAAGTTGTACGTGGCACTCAATGCCGATAGTTGGAATATATTTCATTAAATTGCTCCCAAATCTTCTAATGCTTGTTTATAAATCGCGAGTGCATTGACTGCTTGCCTGTATGATAAATCATAATCCGATTCATGTGCAATGATATTGCGAAGTTTATGCGCTCTCCACACGGAATCTAGTTGTGTAAATTTACTGCCGATTTTTTTAAGCCGATCACCCATGGTTTTGCCAGGTACACCCATTTCAATCATGGCTTTATCCAGTAATTTATCACCATTAATTATAGAAAGTGCAAAAGTCGCGGAATTTTCTTTATTCAGTTTGTTTTCTATTGCCAAAAACCTAGCCTGATAGTCTTCAATGTTAAATTTATGACCACGTTTGCCAGTGAGGCCGATTGCAATGAAAATAAAAATCGCAACAATAATTATAGCTACTATAAATGTAACAACGCCACCATCCATTAGATCAGCTCCTTTGCAAATTTGACTAAAGATTTATCACTACGGCGTGGACCCACTAACTGTAAACCGAGCGATAACCCATCTTTTGTCTCACCTGCGGGGATTGCTAGCCCTGGAACGCCAGCAAGATTCAATGAAACGCTCATCAAATCTTCCAGGTACATAGCGACCGGGTCGTTTACCTTTTCGCCTAATTTAAAAGCGAAATTTGGCGAGACTGGAGTCAATATAAAGTCACACTTGGAAAAAGCTTTTTCATATTCTTTAACAATTAAAGTGCGTGCTTTTGCGGCTTTTAAGAAATATGCATCATAAAACCCGCTAGAAAGAACAAAATTTCCAATCATGATACGACGCTTATTTTCTGGCATAAAACCTTCACTTCGGGTTCTATCATATATTTCATCAAGATTACACGCCTTATCCGCACGGAAGCCATAACGAACCCCATCATAACGTGACAAGTTACTCGCGACTTCTGCTGGCTGAATAATGTAATATGCGGATAAAGCATATTTTAAAGTAGGCATTTCCAATTCGACAATTTCATAACCTTTACTTTTTAGTAAGTCGCATTTTTTCTTTAATGCTTCTCGGATTTCTGGTGCTACTACGTCATTGTCGAAATCTTTGATAACACCTATGCGGCAAATTTTCTTATTATCAGAATCATTGTAATAATCTGGCAATGTAGTCATGTCTTTAGAATCTTGCCCAGAAGCAATTGACATTAATAAATCCATATCATCAGGTGTTTTTGTGAAAAAACCGATGCAGTCTAAGGAAGACGCCATCGCTACTACGCCATAACGGCTAATGGTTCCATAAGTTGGCTTTAGACCGTATACCCCGTTAAACGACGCGGGCTGACGAATAGAGCCGCCTGTGTCTGTCCCTGTCGCAAATTCAACAATATCAAGGGCTACAGCTACGGCCGATCCGCCAGAAGAGCCACCGGCAACACGATTTTTGTCATGAGCATTTAGGGTCGGGCCAAAATATGAATTCTCAGTAGATGAACCATGTGCGAATGCGTCCAAATTAGTACGTCCAATCATGATGGCTCCTTCTGCTTCAAGCTTTGTCACCGCAGTGGCGGTTACTAGAGAAACAAATCCCTCAAGAATATGCGCCGAAGCAGTAGTCTGGCCTTCAGGAGATAAAAAATTGTCTTTTAATGCGTATGGTACGCCAGCAAGTCTGCCTACCTTTTCACCGCGTGCAATTTTCTCGTCAATCTCCGCAGCCTTTTTTAATGCGCCCTCTTCGTTCAAAAAAGTAAAAATATTATAATCATTAAAATGTTTAGCTTTTTTCAACGCATCTTTTACCAATCTGGTGGCGGTTACTGTTTCATTTGCAATTTTCATCATAGAACCCTCGGAACCTTAATTTGATTGTCTTTTTCTTCTTTGGTAAGAGACAGTAAGGCCTCACGGGAAGCATCCTGTTCTACGATTGTGTCATCTCGCCAAATATTCTCCATTTCAAAAACCTGATAAGTGGGTTCGATATTATCAGTGTCTAGTTCATCTAGTTGAGAAATATATTTTATAATATTATTTAAATCGCCTGTCAAAGATTCGGTTTCCTTTTCATTCAAAGTAAAATCCGACAACTTTGCCAGATGTTTAATTGTCTCGCAGTTAACTTCCATACCATAAATTATAGCAATTATTTAACGTTTTTAAAGAGGATTTTTTTAAGGTAATTAAAAATTGGGCTAGCCTCCTCCAAATTCAAAAAGAAACTTGCTATCAAATATGCAATTAACGAAGCAGAGGCAATTAATAAGAATTTTGGAATTGTAATCACCAGAGATGTATCAGTCACCATTAAAGGAATAAATTTTGTGAGAGAAAACGCTACGCAGCCAGTGATAAGTGTTGCAAAACCCATTTTCAACATAGTTTTCCAAAAAGTACGGTCAAGTAATCTATGTTTAGATTTCCTTTGTAGTATATATAATAATATAATTATCTCAATAATTGCACCAAGTGATTGCGCAATACCGAGCCCATCAACTCCCCACCCGAGCAAATAAAAACAAATTGAGAAAGCGATAGTTAGCCCAATTGCTATAATTGATACGCGAAATGGTGTCCTAGTGTCTTGATAGGCATAGAATCCACGTGAAGCGATATGAAAGACGGATCTTGCAAAAATCGCCACGCATAAAGTCCCAAGAATTGAGGCGATTGTACCGTTGCTATCATTGTTGCCAATATTCGAAATAAAGCTTACAACGTATCCTCTTGTGAAAAAGGCAATCGCGGCGACTGGTAATGAAATCCAAATAATTGTTCTTAAGGCCCTTCTAAAGGTATTATAAAATTCAGTGTCATCTCCAGTACCTAGCTGTTCGGTTAATTTAGGAAAAAAAGCAGTAGAAATTGCCACGCCAATTAAATTGACTGGCATTTGATGTAAAGATGAAGCCTGATTAAAAGAACGTACTGCACCAGCACCCATGCGTGAGGAAAGATTAGTATTAACAATGGCATTCACATAGTCAATTCCCTGGTCAAGAGAACGCGGAGGCAAAAGCATAAGTATTGTACGAAAACCCTGATTTTTCCATTTAATCTTAAATTCATAGTCAAAACCTAATCCAAATAGGCCGATTAAAGCCACGATAAGCTGCATAACCGCGCCCAAAATTACGCCGATTGCCACACCCATAATACCACCTTCAAAAATCTGTACACCGAATAAATTTATGCCACCAGTAAACCAAGTGATACCAATTATAATACCTATATTATATATAGCGGGGGCAAAGGAATAAAATACGAAGCGACCTACTGCCTGTTGTATAGACGTTAAAACAGTAGCAATCGAAAACAAAAATGGGTTAATCGCAATAACGCGTGTCATATTGATTGCCAAAATCATACCCGATTCGTCTAGGCCTGGGCTTACAATGTATCGAATTAAAGGATCAGCGAAAATCATAATCAATATACTTGTTACTAAAGTAAGAAGAGCTAATAAATTTAATAGACTAGAAGATAATTCCCAGGCAGATTTTTTGTTACCAGCCACAAGACGCTGATTAAAAACGGGTATAAATGTTACAGCAAGAGCACCAGAAGTTAAAATAAAGAACATAAAATCGGGAATAGTAAAAGCAGCGGTATAAGCGTCAATGCCTGTCGGGTAAGTCCCAAGGTAGTAGGAATTTAACAGGCGATCCCGAAAAAGGCCTAAAAGCGCCGAAATTAGTGTCGACGAAGCCAACACGATGGCTGCAGATTTAACCGACAACTTCATATTCGCAAGCTGGACAACGGAGCGGAAGCGGAACTTTTTCATATTAATTATTATAACACGTGTTATAATGTTTATATGGTTAAAAAGAATAATGTGGATGTT
>CAKUXN010000055.1 GCA_934700415.1 uncultured Candidatus Saccharibacteria bacterium
ACAGGTGGCGGAAGCAGTGATGGTTTGACACTTGTGGAAAAATCGGCTTCGTTGCGCATCAAGCTTGAACGGGAGAAGCAGGACCTGCTTAGCAGCTCTTTGGCTATAGAGTCCCTGATGACAAGGATAACGAATACAATGCAGAGACTGTCACCAGAGGAGCAGAGAATTGTACGGGAGTTTTACATTGAGGAGCAGACCTATGAGAGCATGGCCCGTACACATATCTGCAGCCCGCGCTGGTGCCGTAAGCGTTTGAGACTGGCAGAGGAAAAAATGGCATTTATGATGTTTGGCCCCAGAGCCACTGACAGTATAAGGTTCATTGAGACTGGCGCTTGATATAGTTCCAAATTAGTTCCAAATTAGTTCCAAAACTGTTCCAAAACTGGACCTTTATTTTCGGGGAAATCCGTGTTATGATATATCATGTCAAAAGTAAACAACAGGTACGGAAATTTCCCTGAAAATAACTGTAAGCTTTGAGAGTCCATGTCGATAAGATATGGGCTTTTTTGTTGCAATTTTGTAGAGAAAACGCGCCTTTCTAAGCGTTTCTAAGCGATTTTATTTTGCCTTTGCATATAACTATACCCGCAATTTCGGGAGTCAGGGAGAACAGCCCGCAAACCCTTATAAATCAATGTTTCAGGCTTGTTCGTTACAAGTTGACAAAAGTTTTAAGGCTCTCAGGCGAAATTAAGTTACGTAGTGTTATATTTGACAGTTTGTTCTAAAAATGAACGGGACCAGATGGATAAAGGCTTTTCGCGCCTTGTCGCAAGCACGCTAGTTACATCAAAAAATATGAAAGGAATGAGTACTAATGGAAAATGCAAAGCAGATTATTCAAATGGATGTTGACAAAATAAAACCATATGATCGCAATCCGAGAATCAATACACGTGCTGTTCCAGCGGTAAAAAATTCTATTAAACAGTTTGGTTTTAAATACCCGATTGTTGTTGATGAAAATAATGTGATTATCTCTGGGCATACTCGGCGATTGGCTGCTATAGACCTCGGTATGAAAACAGTTCCTGTTATTGTGGCTGCTGATTTGGATGATGAAAAAAAGAGAGCACTACGTTTAGCCGACAACAAAACGTCCGAGCTTGCTGAATGGGACGAGGATTTACTGAATGTTGAATTGACTGACATTATTGGTTTAGACATGACCGATTTTGGGTTTGAATCAGAACAAGAAGTGTCCAATGAAAATGTAGTCGAAGATGAGTACGAAGAACCAGAAGAGTTGGAGATAAAAGTAAAACTGGGAGATATGTATAGACTTGGTGCCCACACACTGATGTGCGGGGATTCTACGAATGCCCAAGATGTAAACAGGTTAGTTGACCAGGGTATTGATATGGTAGTTACAGACCCACCCTATAACGTTAATTATGAGGGGGCTGCTGGCAAAATACAAAACGATAACATGGGGGGCAAAGAGTTTAAAAAATTTCTCGTGTCTGTTATGAAAAACATTTTTGATGTTTTAAAACCAGGTGGGGCGTTTTATATTTGGCACGCTGATTCAGAAGGGTTGAAATTTAGGCAAGCGGTAGAGGAAGCTGGTCTGTCGCTCAAGCAATGTCTTGTTTGGGTGAAATCATCGTTCAGTTTAGGGCGGCAGGATTATCAGTGGAAGCACGAACCATGTTTGTATGGTTGGAAACCAGGAGAGAAACATTCATGGTATGGCAATCGCAAGAATACTACGACGATTACTATGGCAGATTTAGAAGATTTGAAGTCAAAAAATAAAAGTGAACTGATTCAATGTATAGAGGAAAATTGTTGCAAAGATGAATTAGAAACCACTGTATTTTATGAAAAAAAGCCTGTTAAATCGGAGTTACATCCGACGATGAAGCCTATTAAATTAATTGCACGGCAGATACAAAACAGTTCAGTCGAAAATGATAGGGTTTTGGATTTGTTCGGTGGTTCTGGTACAACATTAATTGCCTGCGAACAGCTGCATCGCAAATGTTTTACGATGGAATATGACCCACATTATGTTGAGGTCATCATTGATAGATGGGAAAAATTCACAGGAAATAAGGCTATAAAAATAGAGGATTAGGAGGATTGTTATGGCTGTAAAAAAAAGAGGTCGACCGTTAAAAGAAATAGATCAAAATACTTTTGAAAAATTATGCGGCATCCAATGCACAGAAACAGAAATATGCAATTTCTTTGGTTGTGATGATATGACGCTGGTTCGTTGGATAAAGAGAACATATGGCAAGAAACTTTTTTCGGAAGTATTCACTGAAAAAAGAGGATTGGGGCGTATATCGTTGCGTCGCACGCAATTCAGACTGGCAGAAAAATCACCAACTATGGCAATTTTTTTAGGAAAACAATATCTAGGGCAAAAAGATGAACATGAATTAACGGAAATGGAAAAACATCGCATTGAGTACGACAATAAAATGTTGGAATTAAAAGAGCGGGAAATTGCCACACGTTATCCGGATATGAGATCGGATGGCGATGCACAGCAAATTGTTATCGTTGATGATATAGAAATGGCTTTGGGCAACAAGCTGGGTGATGACGATGACGCAGGTCAGTAAAATCATTGCAAAGCATTTTTGGCGAGTCCATCAGGCGATATCCCGACATATGTACACGCATTATTGGGAAGCTGGTGGCAGAGGCTCTACCAAGTCATCGTTTTTCGGTATCGAGGTTTTAGTCTTACTCCTGAGAAATAGGGACTGTAATGCCGTTGTGCTGCGTAAAGTAGCTGCTACCTTACGCGACAGCGTATACGCACAGATACAATGGGCGATCAGCATATTAGGGCTGGATAGCCAATTCATACAGAAAACATCTCCATTGCGCATGATTTACAAACCGACAGGCCAGCAGATTGTTTTTCTAGGTGTTGATAAGAAAGAGAAAATCAAATCCATTAAGCCAAGAGCAGGCTATTTTGGGGTTGTGTGGTATGAGGAGGTTGATCAGTTTTCCGGTATGGAAGAGCTGAGAAACCTGAATCAGTCCCTTTTGCGTGGCGGTAAAAATTTTTGGTGCTTCTACAGCTACAATCCGCCCAAGAGTAGAGACAGCTGGGTAAATCAGGAGGTATTGATTGATGAGCCTGATAGACTGGTCCATCATTCTACTTATTTGGGAGTACCTAGGGATTGGCTGGGGGATTTGTTCTTTCTGGAAGCTGAAAAGCTGAAGAACAAGAATGAAATGGCATATCGCCATGAATATCTTGGCGAAGTTACTGGCACAGGCGGGGCCGTATTTGCCAATGTCGAGCATATGGATATGAGCGATGCATTTATCGACTCTCTCGAATATAAGTACTTCGGTTTAGACTTTGGTTTTGCAATAGACCCGCTGGCATTTGTATGTATGGCGTATAGCCGTAAGCACGAGATACTGTACATCTATGATGAAATCTATCAGCAGAAGTTGACAAATCGAAAAGCTAGTAAACTTATTCTTCCTAAGATAGATAACAAAATTGTATGGGCCGATTCTGCTGAACCGAAGTCCATACGCGAACTGAAAGAATGGGGACTCAATATTATGGGAGTAAAAAAAGGTCCCGACTCTGTCGAGTATGGTATTAAGTGGTTGCAGAATTTGGAGAAAATCTATATAGACAAAAATCGTTGCCCAAACACTTTCAGAGAGTTTGTGACATACGAATATGAGCAGAATAAAGATGGACAGTTTATTAGCAGCTACCCAGATAAAAATAATCACACCATCGATGCTGCAAGGTATGGCTGTTCTGGAATTATGAGAAG
>CAKUXN010000056.1 GCA_934700415.1 uncultured Candidatus Saccharibacteria bacterium
GATGAAACTAGTGTGTTTAAGATGACGCGAGCTTTTGCAAATATTATGAAGAAGAATCATTATGGTCGTATTATAAATATTGCTTCAATGTATGGACTTGTCGGTAACACAGAAATACATACCGTAGCATACCATACTTCTAAGGGTGCCGTAGTAAACTTTACAAGAGCTGTAGCGGCAGAGTTGGCGCTCGAAGGAATTACTTGTAACGCAATTTGCCCAGGTTATTTCGAAACTGAGCTGACGAAAGCTGTTCTTGATACTCCTAGATTTCAAGAGTTTGCTAAGGCGCACGTACCGATGCAACGTTATGGTAAGCCTGGAGAGCTTGACGCGGCCGTAGTTTTCTTGGCTTCGGAAGAAGCTTCATATGTTACGGGTTTAATTATGCCTGTCGATGGTGGCTATACGGCTATATAATTTATATAATATAAGGAGAGAGTATGAAAACTAAATATGATGGAACCAAGACTTATGAGAATCTAAAGAAAGCCTTTGCCGGTGAAAGTGAAGCTCGTAATAAATATGATTTCTTTGCTTCTAAAGCAAAAAAAGATGGATACGAACAAATCGCGGCTATTTTCGCTGAAACAGCGGCCAATGAAAAAGAGCATGCTAAATTATGGTATAAGGAATTGCATGGTGGCTCCGTAGAGGATACTGATGTTAATCTAGAAGCTGCCGCTGCGGGCGAAAATTACGAATGGACAGACATGTATAAGGAATTTGCCGAAACTGCGCGAGAAGAAGGTTTTATTGAGCTTGCTGAGAAGTTTGAGGGTGTAGCTGCGATTGAAAAAACGCATGAAGAGAGATATCTTAAATTATTATCAAATGTGAAAGAAAAGAAAGTTTTCTCAAAAGATGGTGATGCGATTTGGGTTTGCCGTAATTGTGGCCATATCGTAGTAGGAAAAGATGCGCCTGAAATTTGTCCAGTCTGCGCACATCCTAGAGCCTATTTCGAAATCAAGGCTGAAAATTATTAATTTATCCAAAAAATGGAGTGAATGTGATATAATTATCACATGCCGACTTAGCTCAGCTGGTAGAGCAACGGTTTTGTAAACCGTAGGTCGTCGGTTCAAACCCGACAGTCGGCTCCATGAGGATAAGCAAGCAAAAAAAGTTTGCTTTTTTTTGATTGCTTAGACAAGTGGAGAAGACTGTACAAAGTACAGTCGGCTCCATTTTTTTGCTCTATTTTATCTGTTTGGGAATTTATTATCAGCAGTGAAAACGATGTATGTGGGATCTTTGCGACCAGTGCTGGTATAGACGTTAAAAGCATCCGCGGTGGTTTTTCTGGTAGCAGTTGCGGTACTACCTCCACCGTCTAGGTTGTAGGCAAAGATGCATCCACGTTCAATAGAGGCGTTTGCCATATCATCAAAATTCCAGCCGCCCGAAGAGCCTTCTTTTTCGTTTGTAATAATAACATAAGTACCGTTTTCTTTAGTACAAAAGATTTGGCGTGCGCGACGGTCTTTATAGTGACTTTTTTCGTTCTCAAATTCGTAAGCGACTTTGTTATTTATAACGATTGGGCCAAATCCGGTGACGGCAGAGACAATTTTTTTGCCGGTAATCGTTTTGCCAGTTCTACCATCAATATAACTTGTAGTTCCGTTTAATAGGGCTGAAGCTTTGGAACTTTTGGCGGCATAACCAAAATTGCCATTTTCATCGACAACTAAAATCGGATGTGAAGCTTTCGCTGAAGTGATGATTTGACCATTGGCGATTGTAACTCCCACTGGGGCATAGGATTTAGTATTGAATACGCCAGCGTTTGCAATAATTAATATATTGCCACCAGAGGAATTTGACTCTATTTTATTTAGATTTGTTTTGAAATTTGCTGGATTATTGGGATAATATACATAAGGTATTTTATTATTAATCTCGATATATTGATATTCTTTACCATTGTATTTAGCCGTCGCAACGGTAAAACTAGATTTGTTGCTGGAATCCTGGCTAGTACTATCTGTATCGCTATGTTCGTCGGAGGGGTTGTCTTGTGGATTGGACTTTTCTGGGCAGGAGCTAGTTTCGTTTGATGATATTTCATGGCCGATTACTCCGCCGGGTAAAAGAAAATTTAAAAACGCAAAACCAACTGCATAAAAGGCTAATCCGATTATAATATTATATAGACGACGTTTGGCTTTGACTTGTTTTTCGATGTTGTCTGACGAAGTTAGATAGGTTATGCCTACGATAATTATTCCTAGTGTGGCTACAACTACAATTAGTCCAGTTAGAATCTGAATAATTAAAGCAAGTATAGCTAAAATTGCTGACCCATCGCAGTTGTCGCAAATCTCACCGAAAAATATTGTGTTAATGCAGTCTGCTAAATTGATGACGGCGAGTTTAAACATATTTTATATTTTACCATACCATGAGCAGATGTGCTATAATATCGGATATGGATATAGCGTTAATGGTTGTAGGGGTGATAATAGTAATTTTATTAGTAGTGCTTTTGATACGCAAACCCAAATCGGACAGCGAATCGCCTGAGTTCAAGGGGATGGAAGAGCGTCTGATTCGTATGGAGGGGCAAATTAAGGAGATCAACCCTGCAATTGATCGTAATTTTCGCGAAAATCGTAAGGAAATCGCAGAGAATTTAGAGCGATTACAGAATGGTAACGAGAAAAAACTCGAAGAGATGCGTGAAACAGTAGATGAAAAGCTGAAATCGTCTGTAGAGAAACGTTTTAATGAAAGTTTCAAGTCAATTTCTACGCAGCTAACCCAAGTATACGAAGGCCTGGGTGAAATGAAAAATCTTGCTACTGGGGTTGGTGATTTGAAGAAGGTAATGGAAGGCGTAAAAACTCGTGGAATCTATGGTGAAGTGCAGCTTGGAGCTATTATTGAAGACACTTTGAATAAAGCTCAGTATGAAGAAAATATTATCACTAAGCAAGGTTCAAACGATAGGGTTGAATTTGCCATTAAAATGCCCGGTAAAGAGACGGACGTATATCTGCCTGTTGATTCTAAATTCCCAGTGGAGAATTATTCACGATTAATTGCTGCTTATGATAATGGTGATAAGGCGGAAATTTTAACTTACCAAAAAGCTTTGGCGGCCAATGTCAAGGAACAAGCCAAAAAAATCTCAGTTAAATATATTGATCCACCTAAAACTACGGATTTTGGAATTATGTTTGTTCCTACGGAGTCTTTATATGCAGAAATTATCAGGATTGCTGGTCTTTCTGAAGAAATTCGACAAAAATATAATATTACGATTGCATCACCATCAACTTTGCCGGTGATGCTGTCTGGGCTTTTGATGGGGTTCAGGACTGTAGCGATTGAAAAACGTTCAGCTGAGGTGTGGCGGACTTTAGGTGCGGTAAAAACTCAATTTGGTAAATTTAGTGAACTTCTTGATGGAGTACAAAAGAAGCTCCAAGAATCCGCCAATAAGATTGAATCCGCCAAGACTACTTCTAGACAAATTGAACGTAAACTAAAAGATGTTGAAGAATTGCCTGAATCGGATTCCGTTAAATTAATTGGTGAGATTTAGAAGCTTCTAATTTTATCAAATGGGAATAATCTAAGTACTACTGGACCAATAATTCTG
>CAKUXN010000057.1 GCA_934700415.1 uncultured Candidatus Saccharibacteria bacterium
TTAGACGATATTATCCTAATTAAAAAAGATGGCTATCCGACTTATAACTTTGCTCACATTATTGATGATGCCGAGATGAATGTGACCCACGTAATGCGCGGCGTAGAATATCTTTCTAGCACACCGAATTATTTAGCTCTATATGAAGCACTCGGAATTAAAAGACCTTATTTAGTCTCGCTTCCGCACATTCTAGCGCCGACTGGTAACAAAAAACTCGGTAAACGCGACGGAGCAAAATCTGCTACGGAATATCGTGATGATGGCGTTCTGCCAGAAGCAATGCTAAATTACTTGGCCTGCCTCGGCTGGAACGATGGTACGGAGCAAGAAATTTACACCAAGGAAGAGCTGATTGATAAGTTTTCGATCGACCGAATCCAAAATTCTGGCGCACGTTACGACGAGACTAAGCTACTCTGGATGAATGGTCAATGGATTCGCAAAATATTTACAGAGCAAGGGGCGCGAGCACTTTATGATCGGACGGTTAATTTTTGGCCTGAAGAGGCGGCAAATTATCCAGAAGAATATCGCGTAAAGGTACTATCTATTATCTATGATCGCCTAAAGACCTTATCTGATCTTAAGACTATGACCAACTATTTCTTCGTTAATCCACAGATTGATGTAAGGGTAATCGTAGAGAATAAATTCTTAAAGAAAATGTCTGTAGCTGAGATTGAGGCTTTGCTTAAGAGGTCAATCCAAGTGTTAAGCAATATAAAAGAATGGAATGAATCTAATTTACAGGACGCGTTAAATAATTTATTGTCAGAGACAGGAAAGAAGCCAGCAGAATTGTTCTCACTGATTAGAATTGCAGTTTCTTTTGTGCCATTTAGCCCAGCTTTAAATTTAACACTTGAAACACTCGGACGCGAGGTATCATTGGCTAGACTTAACGCAGTAGCTAGAAGTATTTAAAAGCCCTACATCTAAAAATAGCACTCCGGGCGGAGTGCTATTTTGATTATCTTTTACTGATAATCTTCTTCCTCGTCGTCATCTTTGCGACGTTTTGCAGCAATCAGGAAGAAGAAACCTGTAGTAGCAGCGATAGCGGCGGTGACGCCAAGTCCGGTAGCAAGTGGTGTGCCTTCGTCAACTACAGTAGTAGTGACGCCTGCTGGATCGGCATATGATGATCTAGTGGTGTCGCCTTTGTTAATTTTGGTGGTGCTAGTAGAAGTATGGTTACTGGAATCAGTAGTGGTGGTAGTATAAGCAGTACGATTTTCGCCACTATTATATGTAGGTGTATTTGGAGGGATATCTGGCGGATTGACTGGGTTTGTCGGAATTACTGGGTTATCATTAGGATTGTCATCGGGAGTAGTAATGGTGCCAGTGACGACGCTTATAATAACAGTGCCTGAATAAGTACCTGAAGCAATCGTAGAGTCGGCTTTAGCGCCGAAATATACGTCTTTGTTAAAGGTGCCGGCGGAAGTTTCGGAAATTAAGTTATTAGGCGTGGCATTTTTAAGGGCAATTTGATGGTAGGTACCAGTCTCGGTGCTGTCATCTATAGAATATCCCCAGAATAAAGTGTTCGTAGTGTTACTTCTGTTCCAGCTTGAAGTTAGAGTAGGGATAGTGTCACTAGAAAGACTGGTGGCTTGATTAGCCAAGGCAGCGCTAGAGTCAGATTTGCTAGTCATGGAAGCTGTAATGCCAGCTGGGTTATTGGAAGTAACTCTCAAGTTTACCACATTACGCAAGAGCCCAGACACCCATTTGCTACTAGCTTGATCATAAGTTAGCTCTCCGCTTGGAGTTTCGTCTTGAGTAGTAAGCGACACACTCAAAGTATCACCAATATTAACTTGAAAAGTAGTGTTTTCCTCTACGGCTTTTACAGAATTGTAAAACAGCCCAGAAACCAGGGCTACTGCTAAAATTGGTACTATATATTTCAACAGGCTGTTTATTTTAAGTGTATTATGCCTGACCATGAGCTTATTATAACACAACCTTTTTATTCTGTGTTAAAATTATATAAAATAATTATGGATAATTTATTATGAATTCAGACATTCCACAAACGGTTGAAAAAAAATCAAAAAAATGGATTGTATTCTTAGTGCTCGGCTTGATTGGGCTGGCTGGTGGAATATCATGTGTACTGGTAATTTTGCTAATGCCGGCAGAAGTTTTACCTGATTTATCTTTTCCAGACGTACCTTCGAAAGTGACTGGTACCAAATATTATAGCAATTTGACTGGCCTAGAAATAAAAGATGAGGCGGCCAAATCTGCTCCAACCTATTGTATTCAGGTACCAAATGGGACGGACGGCGCGCGACCGCAAGCAGGGCTTGATGAAGCTGGCGTGATATTCGAAGCGATTGCCGAAGCGGGAATTACAAGATTTGCGGCAATTTATCAAAATCCAAAATCTGCCGTTATCGGTCCGATTCGTTCGCTTCGCTTGTATTATTTACAGTGGGACACACCGTTTGATTGTACGATTGTGCATGCTGGTGGCGCTGATGACGCCTTAGCAGCCGTTCGTGACGGCGGATATAAGGATCTAACCGAAAACTATTCTTATATGTACCGTGAAAATAGCGGTGGGCGCTTGTGGAATAATTTATTTACGACCGGGGCGCTTTTGGCGCAAATGAATGCTGATCGTGGTTATAGTGGCTCTAATGTAAAAGGGTTCACGAGAATGACTCCGGAGGAAGCTAAAAAAATCCGGGTCGATGCTAGCGCAGTAGAAAAATTAAATATCCTTGAGCCTACCACCAAAAACACTTCAGAAATGAGCGTTGCGGTACCAAATATCAACTTGCGATTCGGTGGCTGGGCGACCTTTAACGTGCAATATGCTTACAATTCCGCCACCAATAGTTACAATCGTAGTTATGAAACTGGAGATGCCCATAATATATATGGTTGCCCACTTGAAGATCTGGGCTCCGCCAAGGCCGAATACGTCTGCAGCTTAAAACAACTCTCTCCTTCCGTAGTAGTAGCAATGG
>CAKUXN010000058.1 GCA_934700415.1 uncultured Candidatus Saccharibacteria bacterium
ACTTGGCACTCACGGCCTATAACTGCTAACGCATATTCAGAAAGCGGACCATTCCCAAAAAAAATCACCTCCTCCATAAGAATCTACTCCTCTCCCCAAAGTTTTTTATTGTGAGCTATTTTTTTATCGTAATCTATAGGTATTAAATCACCCTTATCGTCCATTTCGTAGAAGGCATCCTTATCGTTACGGATATGGTCAATAAACAACACCCCGTCTAGGTGGTCAATCTCATGGAGCAGTGTCCGCGCGAGCTCATCGGTAGCCTTAATTCGTACTTCAGTTCCGTCTTCCAGTTTAGCCTTCACGCGTACTTTAGTGGCACGAGGAACCATACCATAAATTGAAGGTACCGATAGACAGCCCTCATAATCACGCTTTATTTTACCTTCAGCTTTAATAATTACTGGGTCGATTAATGCGGTAAAAGTCGCCTTATCTTTATTTTCCATATCGTCACGGATGATGATAATTCGCTTCAAAACGCCCATTTGAGGAGCAGCCATCGCCGCCGATAGCTCGTATGGGTGTTTTTCTTCCCAAGCAAGAGAAAGCCGGCGCATCTCTTCGATGACATCCAAAACATCTGGAGTAATTTTACCCACTTTTTCCGATTTCTCCCTCAGCCGTGGATCTGGCGTAGTAATTATTTTCATAAGCCTAATTATATCATAAAAGCGACGGTGGGTCTAGAGAGACGCGAAAATTCTTATCTAAACCCTCACAGGCCCGAACTAGCTCATTTCTAGAAGTTGCCCTGACTACAATGCTCCAAGTATAGCCCCTAGACGTTCGTTCATGAAAAGCCGGTATTGGTGGAGAAACAATTAAATTTGGATTTTTGGAAAGCATCGCTACCGTCTCTCTAACCTTACGTAGAACTATCGCCTCAGTCTTCATCGTGATATCAAGTTTCATCACAAAACAAAACGGCGGGAAATTAGATTGACGGCGCCTTTTTAAGAGATAACGCACAAAATTCTCATAATCATTATTTACAGCATATTTAAGAATTGGATGTTCTGGTCGGAAAGTTTGCACGATTACTTCAGACTTTTCAATATGTCCCCGACCAACTCTACCAGCTACCTGTGTTAAAAGTTGAAAAACCCTCTCTTCTGCGGCAAAATCTGGAAGCATTAAGCCTGCATCTGCCTGGACTACACCTACGGTCGCCAATTTCGGTAAATCTAGTCCCTTGGCCAAAGTTTGGGTCCCCACCAAAATATCTATCTCTCCATTTTTTACTGCCGAATATACTTCGTCTAAGCCCTCACCTTTCTTATTATCGGCATCGAAGCGCCTTATTTTTGCCTTCGGAAATAGACGGGAAAGCTCATCCTCCAGTAGTTTGGTGCCGAAACCTTTATGGATCAAATCTGGATGACCACAAGTGGGGCAGTTCGTTGGAACCCAGCTTTTATACCCACAAGTATGGCAAGTTAGTTCATATTTATCAGCGTGTAAAGTCAGCGGCAAAAAACAATTTGGGCATAGCAGCTCTTCGCCGCAATTTTCACAAATGGTGAGCGGAGAAGACCCTCTCCGGTTGTGAAAAATCAGAGTTTGCCAACCATTTTCTAAATTCTCAGCCATAGTTTTTAATAATTTATCTGAAAAATATCGATTTTTAGCAAAATTTTCACGATTTTTAAAGTCAATAATATATATCTTTGGCTCACGTGCGGTATCTTTAGCTTTTTTAGATAAGGTGACCAGGGAATTATGTTTTTTTGCGATATAATAATCTTCAATCGTCGGTGTGGCCGAGCCCAAGATACAATCTATTTTACAAGTTTTCGCTATAAAACTTGCTACGCGAACCGTTGAATACTTTGGCGTATTTTCTTGATAATAAGTAGACTCGTGCTCTTCATCGATAATTATTAGCCCGAGATTTGCAAGCGGAGCGAACAGCGCCGAACGAGGGCCGATTACAATCTTCGGTGAATCGCTATATAAAAGAGTATTAAAAATAGCGTGTCTCTCAGCTTCTGTTTGTTTTGAATGGATAATTGCGACGTTTTCGCCGAAAAATTCCTGAAATACTTGTACTAATTGGCCAGTTAAAGCGATTTCTGGCACCAAGAGTATAGTGGATTTTTGTTGTTTAAGCGCGTTTGAGGCCATTTTAAGGTAGATATTAGTTTTACCACTACCAGTAACGCCAAACAGCAGTTTCGTGGCTCCTGGAGCCTTTTGCAGGCCTTCTAGGGCCGTTTTTTGGGCAGGGTTAAGTGGAATTTCATGAAAAATCTTATCACTTGTCATGTGTTCGGTCTTGTTCGGTCTTGTTCGGCGTTTTTTCAGCACCCCTGTAGGTAAGATAAGTCCAAGGCAGGCTGATAAAGGCGCCTGGTAATATTCCGAAACCCATTTAGCAGTTTTGATCAAATGGGCCGGCAGCGGCTTTGAATACAAAATTCGTGCGATTTCTTTGCATTCAAAATTTGGTTGAGCAACTTTTTTTAAAACTACAGCAGGTGCTAAATGCTTAGAAATCGGTACCTCGACAACCGTACCAGGGACTAGGGAATCAGGAAAAAAATAAGTGAGCACGTCATTTAGCCGCCCCACCTCTTTACCTAGTATTACCTCGTAGAACATCTTATCAGTATTATAGCATATAGATTAGCCCTTATTAACGTTGTAAAATTTACAGAAAGTATGCTATAATGGAAAGAATTAAGCGAGGTAATATGTTAGATATATTCGTGACTTCTAGGGTGCGACGCAAGATTATTGTTGTTTTTGCCAAATATCCAGATTTTAAGACGCACGTCAGAGGTCTAGCTAAATTAATCAAAGAAGATCCAGGTAACATTCAGAGGGAATTGGAGCGTATGGCTGATGGTAAATTCCTTATCGTTACCAAAAAAGGCCGCACGAAAATTTATCAAACCAATAAGCAATTCCCAATTTTAAAGGAGCTTCAGAGCATCGTTATCAAAAGTCAAAAAGGCAGTAAACC
>CAKUXN010000059.1 GCA_934700415.1 uncultured Candidatus Saccharibacteria bacterium
CCTTGAAATCGCAAAAGGGGGAGTTCGAATCTCCCCAGTTACCAAAATAACGCGAAAATATCTTTTTTTCTGAGTGCGGAATTTGAAAGAAAAAAAGGCGGCAACCCTTTGGTATTCTAAGCGTTGCGCTTAAAATATCCAAATTGTTGCCACCTTATGTCAAGAGGCTCCAATCCGGATATTTTCCTTTTTCCAACCCAAATCTCTGATAAAAATCGGTGAGCATATCTAACAAGCAACGGCAGCAAGAGGGGAAACTCTTGCTGCCGTTTGTTGATTTTAAATGATGTTATTTAACTCAAGCAAAAAGGAAGCTTTGGAGATAATTTCACTCTGATAGCGTCTGTTTTGTTCAACCATTAGGCTGTCAACAAAAAAATCAATATTTCCGCTCTTATCAAATTCCTCTCGAATGATCCTTTTTAGTTCAGAAGAAAGGCAAAGGGAATATCGATGTTTAAGGACAAATGTTCGTACAATGTTTAATAAGACCTGGGGGTTTGGGGCCAGAACTACATCAAGCGTTTTGGAAGCAAGTGCCTGCCTATATTTTGTGTCCTCCCACTTTTCTTGAGTCCAATCATATATGATGCCGTCTATGTTTAAAAAAACAGTTTCTGGGAGCATAGATATATATTCATTGGGTGAACAGTTGATTATCTTTTCTCTGAATGCCCACGTTTGCTCGACTGACCATGTATCGATTAGTAGTCCATCGCAAACCAACTTATATCCCCCAAAGCGATTGCATCTAAGCGCATATTTGGTTAGTGTTTCATTCCATAAATCTCGGTTTCTGATATCTACAATGATATCGATGTCTCTCAAATTACTTATGGTGCCATGATCCAAGAATTCTCGCAAAACACCACCAATTAAATAAATATTCCCAGATTGTGCTAGTCGATTAAAAAGCTCCAAAGCTGGGGGATGAGCTTTGAGATATGCGAAAATTGCATTTTTCATATTCAATCATCAATTTCAGAATGAGTTTACGGATGTTTGATGCCGGTTAACTTCTGATAAATATCAACCGCATAGGAATCTGTCATGCCAGATATAAAATCAGTAACCAAAAGCAATCGTTCATAAGCGCTCAAATCGTTAATTTGATCTTCTAATTTGACGGCTTCGGCATTGTGAGGGTATAAAGCAACATATGTGAAGTTTGAAGAAATAAGTTTGAAAAGCTTACCAGAATATGTTTTTGGTTTGCTCAGGTCCTTGCCAGAACTCTCTATCAAGGTTGGCACAAATATGTCTAAGAGCGTAGAAATGACCATATGACCTTCAAGTTCCAGAGCAATTACCTCTTGACAAGAAAAGCAGTTTTCTGCGGTAACCCGTTTGAGTTCGTCAACTAATGCGGATTCACATTTTAAAAGCTCTAAGTCTTTGACTTGTGTATAATCGTTACTCATGATGGCGTTATAACGATTCAAGAATTCCTCAACTGCTCGCCGAAAAAGAAAGCTTTGAACAAAATTTCGAAAATTTCTTACCTGTGCAGTTTCACGGTCAGCGTGGCCCATTCGAGAATCTATGGTTTTAGCCTTAATATCATCGAAAAGATTGGATAATTCTGGCGTGAGTTGCTGTTTTTCAGTTAAATTTTTGATAATTCTGTCGAATTCTGTGGGCCAATCGATATAGCCCTTTTTGGCTCCATCTTCTATATCATCGCATAAATAGATAATATCATCTGCAGCCTCTAAAAGATATGTGGCCGGATGACGGACAAATTCGTTCAGTCCAAGAGTAGAACGAACTTTTTGGGCCAACGCAGATTCAGATTTGAGGTAGCCAAATTTATTCTTACCATTTGGGCATTGATCAGATTGCCAAGGGTATTTCATGATGGTACCAAGGGTGGCAAATGTAAAATTGGCACCATAAATATCATTTTGTGTTTGCAGTTTGCTTACTATGCGAAGGTTTTGGACGTTACCATCAAAATATCGAAAATCATACTGTTCCTGTTCACTAAGAACAATGTTATGTGTAGCCAAAATGCGATTAGATTCAAACCAAGTATTGAACCAATTTCTAATTACGTCTTCACCATAGTGTCCAAAAGGAGGATTTCCTAAATCATGAATCAAACCACCTACTTGTAAGAGTGCGGCCAATTCCTCGGTTTGGTCGGGAGTGAACTCTCTACGTTTTTCAAGTTGTTTACCTACGGCTTTACCCAGAGATCTTGCTAATGCCGAAACTTCAATTGAATGAGTCAAGCGAGTGCGTGCAACATCGTTCTCTTGGAGGGGGAACACTTGGGCTTTATCCTGCAATCGTCGTACAGAGGACGAACCAACAATTCTATCATAATCTGCTTCAAATTCGTTGCGAGCAATTATGGAGTCTCCTTGTTGGATTTTTCGGGAAGAGGGCCGTTCACGTTCAGATGATAACAGTTTTTCCCAACTCAAAACTTCAACCATATATTATTCCCTCCCGCGTTTAAAAATAACAACTATATTAGAATAGGTTCGTTTCATCCCGCAAAATGTATTTGATTTCAATTTTTCTTGTGACTCATAAATATCTTGCCATGATGCATACAACAAATATGATATTTGTGTGCACTGTGAATATATTTGACAATAAACAGATAATGTGAGTCTTAATATATTATCAGAAAAGCATCTTTTTCGCAAGGATGAGTTGATTGTTTTGTAAGATTTTCAAAAATCTGCCAGTCAAGCTAAGGAAATCATCCTGTTTAAGTTCCCACTGAACATTGATTCCCGTTCTGCAAACGACCTACTTATCCATTTCTGTTGCACTTCCTTGGGGCCAATTCGTTCAGCAGCCCTTGGCAGCCCACCAGCACATCCCGCCATGACGCCTCGAAATCGCCGGTGTACCACGGGTCGGCAACATCGCGGGGGTGGTCGGTGTAGT
>CAKUXN010000060.1 GCA_934700415.1 uncultured Candidatus Saccharibacteria bacterium
CATTTCGATTGGGCTAAATGGATAGCTAAACGGCAAAATAACAAATATAACAGCGAGAATACTGGCGTAAACAGTTTTGGCGAGGAAAAGAGCGGTGGAGCGTTCGAGATTGTTAATCGCCTGGCGGCCTTCGTCGATAATGGAAGGAACCGATTCGAAATCAGAATTTAAAAGAACAAGCTTAGAGGCACGACGAGCAGCATCGCTACCTTCCCCGATAGCAAGACTGACATCAGCTTCTTTCATAGCTAAAATATCATTCACGCCATCGCCGGTCATGGCGACGGTGCTTCCCTGTTTTTTAAAGGCTTTAATAAGTTCCTTTTTCTGATCTGGCTTGACACGGGTAAAAATACTATATTCTTTGACTAATTTATCGTAGCTAGGACGAGTCAAAGTAGAGAGATCAATGCCTTCGAGATTTTTAACACCAACTGCCTTAGCAATACTGCTCACAGCTTGCAAATCGTCTCCAGAGATAATTTTGACTGAAATGTCGTTGTCGTAGAAGTATTTAATAATCTTTGAAGCGGTGGGGCGGATTTCGTCTTCGAGACGAATGAGGCCCAGTAAGCTGACTTTTGCCCACTCTCGGCCTGCGTCCGCTCGGCCCGTCGCCACGGGCGAGCGGCGCTTGTCCTCGCCTTGCCAGGCTCCAGATGACCTCGAGTTAGGTAAAAGCTCAGCTTTGATGACTGATATAGTCCTGGAAGAACCACTATGGGATTTGACGGTGGTAATTAGATTTACGTCGTCGGTCAGGAAATCAATGGCACCCATGAGGTAAGCATTGTTACCCTTTTTGATACCAGAGTACTTACGGTCGGAGCTAAATGGAATGATTTCGACATTTGGCTCTGTAGCTTTAATTTTGGTGCCTCTCGCGAATTTTGTATGCAAAGCGCTTGAGGTTGCATTATCGGCTGGAATGTAGCTTAGAATCGATTCTAGAGCGTTTAGGAGCGTTTTTTCGGCCTTCGTGGTAGGGTTTTTGAGATTTACTGGAGTGCCGTCGGGAAGCAAAGCGTCGTGCACGGTCATTTTACCAGTGGTGAGAGTGCCAGTCTTATCTAAACAAATACAATCTACACGGGCAAGGGTCTCGATAGAGTAGAGATCTTGGACGAGGACTTTGCGTTTACCGAGCCGAACGGTAGCTACGGCAAGCACAGAGCTAGTAAGGAGGATAAGTCCCTCTGGGATCATGTTGATGAGAGCTGCAACCGTACTAGTGACGGCATCCGTACTATTTGGCTCAGTGCGAAAACGCGTCCATAAAAGTAAAGCTCCGACTGGGATGAGTGCGTAGCTAATATATTTTACGATGTTATTCATGAGTTTAAAGAGCTTGCTGTCGGCAGTCTCGATAGTAGATGCCTCGGACTGAAGTTTGGTGACAAAATTGTCAGAACCGATATGTTCGACAATGACCTTGGCGGAGCCAGACACAATGAAGCTGCCTGAAGTAAGGTGGTCGCCAGATTTTTTTGTGATGTTGTCCTGCTCGCCAGTGATGAAAGATTCGTTAACTTCGATTTCGCCTGACTGGACAATGCTGTCGTATAGAATCTGATCTCCTAAAGATAGGATTACGACATCGCCTTTTTTGATTTCGGCAGGAGCGATTTGATAAGATTTGCCGTCTCTTAAAACGGTAGGCTTTTGCTCAGAAATAAGGCGGAGCTTATCGACAATCTTCTTAGCGCGAAGTTCGTTGATGATACTGATTAGAGTGTTTGCGATGGCGATGCCGATAAAAAGCATGTTCTTGTAGCTACCGACTAAAGCGACCATCAGAGCCAAAATAAGGTTAACAAAATTAAAAAGCGTGAAGGTGTTCTTGGCGATGATTTTCCAGGTGGGGTGATGGTTCATTTCTTGATGACTCCCTTTGTTTTAGAGAGTAGTTGATGCAAGTAATACATCTTAGAAATTGGTAGCTCAAAAGAGCCAATTAGCTCGATTACCTGGCCGCCGAAACCTTTTTTGAAAAGATAAATGCCGTAATCCTTTTTAGAAGGGTCAGGAAGCCCTTGAATGCCGTAAAAATTATAGCGTTTGAAACCGTGCTCAGCGGCATATTTAATCATATACCACTGAATAGCGTACTGGGCATTATATTCTTTCATGTATTTTTTGTCGCTGCCAGAGAATAAGTAAATAACTTCATTGCCGTAGAGCATAAACATAGCAGTACTGAGTAGTACTGTGGTTTCTGCTACTATAAATTTCACTTCACCAGATTTATGGAATAGGTCGTACATCTGCTCGTAATATGAGAGAGAACGGTCAGTGAAGCCGCGACGTTCTGAGGTGGATTCGGTGATTTTCTTGAAAAGTGGGAGTTCGTTTTTTTCTAATTCACGGACAACGACGCCATTTCTTTTAGTGCGGCTAATGAGATTACGAGTGTTTTGTTTAAAACTGGCAAATAATTCGTCGGGGGTGCGATGGTCTAGATCAAGTGCAAAGAGATACTTTGGCTGGGTAGTGTCTTTTATTGGCTTAAACCCTATGCTTTTGAGAGTTTCAAGTGCGTCTTCGTGATTAAATCCTCCTGGTACTAAATCGCCATTACGATCGCGTTCGACAAGCTCGTAGTAGGGGTCAATCTGGAGTGAATAGCCATGATGCTGTTCTATGTAATCACGGAGATGCTGGAAGAAAAAGATGGTTATTTTTTTGTCTTCTAAATCAAGAAGCGGGCCACCTGGAGCATAAAATAGCCGTTTTTTAAGAAAGGTAGGCTTCGAGACAAGCATTGAAGCTGCGAGAATTCGATCTTTTGAATCCTTGGCAGCCACATAATGCGCTGTCCAGCCT
>CAKUXN010000061.1 GCA_934700415.1 uncultured Candidatus Saccharibacteria bacterium
GGATCACCCTGCTGGTCGTTATCATCGGCTTCTTTGTGTCCCGTCTGGTATTTGTTGCCGATAATAAGAAAGCAGCCAAGTAACACAAAATTGAAGGGATTTACCCTGTGAAGATTCCCCCGGGCGCCGCCGATAGAAAGACCCCCGGTTGGCGCCCAAACTCTTTCCTCTATTTATTGTCTAAGGAGAATAATCGCAATTCTTCCCTGAAAGAAGAAGTGCCATCCAATAACGAGGAAACCACCGAAATGTCAAAAACTAAAAAATCTACCAAGAAATCAGTTAATAAGAAAAGAGATTTTTTTCATAATTGGAAGGAGAAGCGTAGAGCAAAAAAAGAAGCTGAAGCTAGGCGACGAGCCGAAGATTTGGCATCTTTGCCTAAAGAGCCAGTTAAAAGATTTTTTGCACGTCTCCATCCAAAGCGCGTTTTTAGATGGTGGTTTTCGTGGCGTGGACAAAAAGCCATACTTAAATTTATTGGCGTATGTTTTCTTCTTCTGGTTATTTTTATTGGCGGGTTGTTTTTGTATTACAAAAAAGATCTTGATGAAATTCGTCTAGACGAAATGACCATTTCTGAGACTGTGAATACGTATTTAGACCGTAACGGTGAAGTTCTTTGGAAAGATACTGGTAACGAAAATTATCGTCTGATTGTTAGTCAAGAAGATATCCCGGAATATATGAGAGAAGCAACCATTGCAATTGAGGATAGAAATTTTTACAGTCACATTGGTGTGGATCTTGTTGGCTTAACGCGCGCCGTAATTAGTACCATTACTGGTAAACAGGTTCAAGGTGGCTCCACATTGACCCAGCAGTTAATTAAGCAAGTGTATTTTGCCGATGAGGCAGCCAGTGCAAATCGCGGAGGTCTAACTCGTAAAATAAAAGAGTTAATCTTGGCAATCGAGTTAGAGAGAATGTATTCAAAAGACGAAATTTTGGCGATGTATCTCAATCAATCGCCATATGGTGGCCGTCGTAATGGTATCGAATCTGCAGCCAGAACTTATTTTGGTAAATCGGCTAAAGATCTAACTCTGGCAGAATCTGCTTTGCTTGCAGCTATTCCTAACAACCCAGCCATTTTGAACCCATATAATCCATATGGTAATGATGAATTGATTTGGCGTCAACAATATACACTGGACGTTATGGCCGACATGGGTTTCATCACGAGGGAAGAAGCCGAAGAAGCCAAGGCTATACCAATTTTAGATACCATAAAACCAGAATCCAGCCAGTATGCCGATATGAAGGCCCCACACTTTGTTTTGGAAGTCAAAAAGCAACTTGAAGAAAAATATGGTATCTCTGTAATGCGCACTGGCGGTTGGACAATTAAAACTACCCTAGATTATCGAGCTCAACAAATTGCTGAAGACGCTATTGAAGTCGGCAAAGGCCACTTATATAAAAACGGAACAGACAATCTCGCAATTGTTTCAATAGATGTAGAGACCTCTCAAATAGTTGCCATGGTGGGATCTTCAGACTTCTTTAATCCGACATATGGCGAACTTAATGTAACTACAGATGGTTTCATAGAACCAGGTTCTTCCATTAAGCCAATTCTTGACTATGCACCACTATTTATGCAACGCGACGGCATTAATTATGGCCCCGGCTCAATCTTAAAAGACGAAAACATTGATAGGATTTATTGTGCTGGATATTCTGGAAGATGTACGATGACCAATGCTACGAATACTTTTTACGGTGACGTAACTATCCGTTTCTCACTTGGTCACTCGCTTAACATTGCGGCCGTTAAGGCTCTATATATTAATGGTATAGATAATTCACTAGAAGTAGCCCACGCTCTAGGTGATACTACTTACTGTAAAGGTGCTAGTGGATATGGCCTTTCAATTGCTATTGGTTCTGGTTGTGGAGTGCGTATGGTCGAACACGCCAACGCTTATGCTTCCCTTGCAAGAGGAGGATCTTTTAAGGAACTTTCATATGTACTAGAAGTAAAGAATTCTGCTGGCGATATTATCGAATCATGGACCGATTCTCCAGCTACTAGAGTAGTAGATGATCAAGTAGCCTACATGATTTCAGATATATTAAGCGATCGTAGCGCTCGTTGGTCCAATAGCACTACTGGCTTTAATATTCCAGACATTTGGACTGCTACCAAAACCGGTACAACTACTACTGAAAATTCGTCCGTAGTGAAAGATTCGTTAATCGAAAGTTATTCTACCGCTCTTTCGACTTTTGTTTGGAATGGCAATCATGATGGTAGTGGCTTTCGCAATAGTGGAACAGGCTCTGGTGATCCTGTTAGATATGTCGTTCATACATATATGGAGCGAGTTCACAAAGAAGTTTATGAACCAGAAGGCAAGTGGCATTACGGTGATCGACCGGTTCAACCAGCCGGTATGCAACGTTTGACTGTTAATGGCAAAACCGACATTTGGCCGAGCTGGTTTAATGAGAAAAAGAACTCTGGTATAGCAAAAGAGACTTTGACATTTAATAAATATAACCATTTGTTGGCGAGTTCGTGTACTCCAGAAGCCTACAAAATAGAAATAGAGGTAACTAAAATTACTGACCCTATGACGGGCGATGATAATTATAATGTTCCTGAACCTTACGATCGCAAGAAGAATGATACTTGTGATTATGAACCGCCTGAAGTA
>CAKUXN010000062.1 GCA_934700415.1 uncultured Candidatus Saccharibacteria bacterium
ATTTTAAAGTCTTATTATGGTAATCCGATGAAAGACATGAAATTAATTGCCATTACTGGAGCTACTGGTAAAACCATAGTGGCACATTATGTGCATGAGATTCTAAAAGCAGCGGGAGAGCAGGTGGCGGTATTAGCTTCGGACCAGCCATTCAAGATGGGGATGCTGCACAAATTTTTGAGTGATGCTTGGAAGGCTGGGGCTAACGTTGTAATCGTGACGGTGCCTGCCGATACGCTAAAAAACGATGTATTTTATGGGCTCCCGGTAGATGTTGCCGCGATGACTAATTTTGTAACTGCATCTTTAAAAGATATGACCGCAGAAGAATATTTAGAAAATGAAAAGACCTTATTTGATATGAAGCCAGAAGTCGTAATTTTGAACCACGATGACGGAAATTACGAGACTTTTTCTGAATTTAAAGGAACAAAAAAGACTTTAGACTATGGCCAATCCGGATCTGATGTTAAAATCTTAAATTCTAAATTATATCCAAAGGGTACTGAGGCGACATTGTCAGTCAATTCTGAGGTTGTATCTGTAGCAACTTTCGTGTCTGGTGAGACCGCTGTGTCTTATATGGCTTGTGCAGTCGCAATTGCTAAAGCACTCGAGATTAGTAACGACCATATAGTTGACGGTATTGCAGAATATCTATCAAACTAATTATTTTAATTTTTTTAATAATTCGCGGGTTACTTTAATGTCTTCAAAATCGTGTGGGCCATCGGCACGCAAGATGGTTTTTTCGTGACCTTTGCCAAGGATGAGGACTAAGTCTCCTTTTCTAGCTTTAGACAAAGCTAGCTCTATAGCTTTTTTACGATCTAGCTCTTTAAAGAGATCTTTTCCTAGTGTTTTGCCAGCTTTAGTGGCGCCTTCAATAAAACCTTGCGCAATTAATTCTGGGTCTTCGTCGCGTGAATCATCTTCGGTGATAATAACAAGATCGGAATATTTGGCGAGAATTTCGCCGCGTATTGGTCTGGTAGAGGGGTCGCGTCGCCCAGCGCCACCATGGACAGAAATAATCTTACCTTGATGATTTTTGACGGAGACAAAGACTTTTTCTAATGCATCCGGGGCGTGTGCGTAGTCCACTACGACAGTAAAAGGCTGTCCTTCGTCGATAATATTCATGCGCCCTTCGACGGAATCTAGCGACTTGATGCCTTCTTCAATTTGAGATTTACTTAAGCCTAGTTTTTGACCAACTAAGACTGCGGCTAGGGAATTATAAACATTAAATTCTCCTGGAATTTTGGTTTCAATATTCATATCATCAAATGAATATTTAACTCCAGTTACGGTAAGTTTAAGGTCTTTTGGCCTATTTTCTCCATTTTTTATACCATATGTGATATATTTATGAGATATTTTTTTGTAGTATTTAGTGGCTGCATCGTCGGCGTTTAAAATACTAAAGTTGGCTTTTTTGAATAATTTACCCTTGGCGGCACGATATTTGACAAGAGTTTTGTGGTAATCTAAATGTTCGTGTGTTAGATTCGTAAAGACCGCTATTTCAATTGGAATGCCAAGAGTGCGAAATTCCGAAAGGGCATGAGACGTTACTTCAAGCACTAAATATTCAGCGCCACTACTAGCAATTTTTGAAATCCGCTGATTAAGAGTAAAGGCATCGACGGTAGTCATATGTCCAAGCTCTGGAGTTAATTTATCAGTACCCCAGGCTACAGTGGTCATTATACCCGTGCGGTACCCAGCGTGGCGCAACATATTCCAAATCATAAAGCAGGTGGTAGTCTTACCATTGGTACCAGTCACACCAATAACATGAATTTTTTTGCCCGGATGATGATATTTAGTTCCAGCGGCAACGGCTTGTAAATAGTGGTAGGGAAGAACTAAAGAATTATAAAATGGGAGCTTTTCTAATAGCTTTTTCATAAATATATTATATCACGGAGAAAGATTAACGATAATGCTTTAGGGAATCGATTGGGTTTTTACTAGCAGCTTTCAGGGCAGGGTATATACCAAAGACCATGCCTACGATAACGGTAGTTAAGAACGTAATTAACAGAATTTCCCAACTTATATACGGAGCAAATGGAGTAATTGCGGAAACAAAGAAAGCTAGAATATAACCAAGAATGATGCCTAGGATTCCACCAAAGATTGAGAGAATAAGTGATTCGAACATAAATTGCATTAGAATGTTGGCTGAAGATGCGCCGACGGCTTTTCTGATACCAATTTCATGTGTGCGTTCTGCGACTGAAACGAGCATAATATTCATAACACCGATACCGCCCACTACTAACGATACGCCAGCAACTACAGCAAGCATACCAGAAATAATTTTTAATAACGCGCTAGCTGGATGTGTAATGTCTTCTCCATAGGTGACGGCGAAATTATTATCGCCAGACTTCTTTTCTATAAGTTTTTCGCGTATTTGTTCAGATGTTATTGGTAAATCGCTCGTAGTAGCAACTTGTACGTTGATTTGCTGAATCTGAAGAGAGCCGACCAATTTATCGAGCTGGTTAATATCCATAATTAATGCGTTATTAAAATCTATGTTATCGAAATTAATGGAGTTGTTGATCTCTTCAAGCACACCGATTACC
>CAKUXN010000063.1 GCA_934700415.1 uncultured Candidatus Saccharibacteria bacterium
AGTCACTGGGCTGATATGGTTGCGTAATTTGATGATGTCAGGGATGAGTTCGTAATGAGCAGGAACTTTACTCATCTCTTTTTTAGTGCGAAGGTGTACGGTAAGAGCGGCGGGATGCTCGTTAAAAAGTACGGGAAGCCAATCTCGGTATTCTTCTGGATTACTCCAACCGAGGCGTGTTTTAATAGAGACAGGAAGGCTAGTATGAGCTTTGGCATTACGAAAGCACTCGACGGCGAGCGCGGGGGTCTTGATCATAGCGGCACCACCGCCAGTTTTGTTTACGTTTTTATCTGGACAGCCAAAATTAAGATCGATGCCAGCAAATCCTAGCAATTCAAGCTCGGTAGCAATGATGGCGAAATGTTCGGGATTTTTTCCCCAAATTTGGGCGATAATTGGAGCATCGGTAGAGGAGATTTTTAGGCGCTCTAAGGCATTCCAGCGACCTTTTTCTGAGGCATAAGAAGAGACATTGGTAAATTCAGTAAAAAAGAGGTCTGGCCGGCCAGCTTTAGCGATAACTTGCCTAAAAGCAAAATCGGTTACGCCTTCCATAGGGGCGAGAATCAAAAATGGTTTTTTGAGCTCATTCCAAATCATTTTGTAATTATAACATATAGGGGTAATATTGACAACTCTTATGTTTTGTGCTATAATGAATAGATAGGATTTTTAAATCCTTGAATTATTTAAAAAGGTGGTGAATTGTTTTGGGGGAACAAAGTGGGCTATTTGGTGGAATTGCACCGATTGTAATCATGGTGGTTTTTCTGGTGGCAGTAATAATCGTTGTCTGGAAAACCGTGAAAGAGTCTAAATTCAGAAAATATTTGGCAGAACTGATGGAGTCGGCAAAATCGTTGTACTTTTGTGGTTCGAGTCTTGAAAGAATTATCAAGACAAGAACGCTCATTAGAGTACAAGATTGGGTTGACGCGGATATGTGTAGATGGTGGGCACCGCTTGCGATGCTACTTCTAAAAGACAATCCGACGGCGACGCTGTATCAAGGTACACTGTACGACAATGACGGAACGTTAAAATTTCACGCCTGGGTCGAATTTAATATTTGGCAAGGTGAAAGATACGTGCTAGATTTTTCTTGGCTCAATGCTGGATTTTGGCCTAAAAAGCGTTTTTTGAAATGGCTGAATAAAAACAAGGTCGAACTGACTGAAGGTTGGAAGTTGGATCACACGACATTTTGGATACTTAGGTGGCCAAACTATTTGTGGGAACTGATGCGAAATCAGAAGACTTCGTATATTCTGGATGGACTTGATGTGCTTTGTCCTGAAAATGGCGACGAATGGGGTTTTAAGACTTCGATTTCAGAACTGGAAACAGAAGAAATCGATGGATTTGGAATCTATACGGTGCCATGGAGGATTAGAAATTCCAAAAAAGTAATTTCGGCTGGCGTGATTCAGGATTTTGTAAAATATCCAAGAATCAAGTCGCCAAGAGATAAGACGATGAAAAAGGCTTATCGCGCACTTCGAGAGTTCGAAATGGCACACAGTGATGATTTTGAACTTGATGAGTAAACCACCCCACACCCCCGCTTCATGCGGGGGATTTTTCATGGTTTTTATGGTAAAATGGTAATATCTCTTGCTATACTTCGGTCACTGGTAAAGAGAAAAGTTAAAGGTTGCGGTTGTTGTCATTTATGATCGTAACTATGAGCCGGATAATAGGCTCGCATAAATGACTCTAATAATTTAATTTTAAGGAGTCTTTATGAAAAACTTTAACAAAAATAAAACAGAACAAGTCGAGGTGATGGCGCTTTTCGGTTACGAAATGACGCCTTGTCAGCCGTTAACTTTTCGGCGACGGGGTCAAAAAGAAACCGAAGTGACAGAACTGCTCCGCACTCGGATACACTTCGCGGGACAAGTTACGCTACACGTGTTCGACATTCTGGTTGGTCGGGAGAAAATGACGCTCGAATTTAATTCGTGCGACCTTTCCTGGCATCTCACACAATAAAAACTGGCCCGCAAGGGCCGTTTTTATTGTGGGTGGGATTGACTTATGAATTGGTGTGCGGTAGAATATTAGTAGGTTTTGTTAATTGCTCTTCTTATTATGAGGGGCAATTTTTAGCTTGATCGTAACTTTTATGTTTTCGACTTCCACACCCATGAACCTCCTTTCTTCATACTGCTCTTAATTTTTAAGGTGTCAACCTCATGTGAATATTCTATATGATATAATTACTTCATGCAAGAATTACAGAAGAGACTTTTGAATTTGAAAGAAGAGTTTTTGAAGGCCTATGAAAGACTTTCGATAGAAGCGAAAATTGCAGAAGTGACGAAACTTGAAGAGGAAGTGGCGGAGCCAGAAATTTGGCGAGACGTGAAACTCGCGACCGAAAAAAATCAAGAACTAGCGAGACTGAATGATGAAGTGCAGCCTTGGACACTACTGAAAACCCAGATTGATGATCTAAGTGAATTAATGGCGATGTCGGACGAGAGTTTAAAAGATGAAATAGCGGAACAGATTACGGCAATGGAAGAAAATTTTACAAATTTAAAGAAGGCTTTACG
>CAKUXN010000064.1 GCA_934700415.1 uncultured Candidatus Saccharibacteria bacterium
GTCCATCGGTGTCAGATTTTTGCCACTCTGAATCGTAGACAAAACCATCGGGATTTTCTTCATTATAAATTGTCATGACGCCATCTTTTACTACGACGCGTTCACCAGGGAAAGCGATTACGCGTTTTATAATATATTGGTCGTTTACGTTTGAGGGAACCGTGCAGGTTAAAGGGTTTCTAATACCCTGCATCTTATAAGCCTGGACGGCTTCTTCATCTTCATTCATAAAAACAATAATCTGACCTCTTTCGGGAATATATTCTTTACCCAAAAAATGATCCCATGATACTACGGCGCGATTTACGATGACTCGATCGTCGTTATGAAGAGTATTTTCCATGCTAGCCCCAACGACGTTATAAGAACGATAAATATAGGTATTTAAAAATAAAGTACCAAGGACAATCGCAATTACGAAACTGCCTAGGCTTAAAATGTCTTTGAGCAGAGGATGCTTTTGAAAAAAAGTCGGTTCCATGTGAAATATTATAGCACTTTTAAGCTCAATTTAAATAATTTGATATAATATATATGTATGGCAGATTTTATTTTAGCTAGAAAATCACGTAATATTGCGAGTAACACCGTACACGTTTTTTTGAATATTCTTTTGGGGATTGGGGCTGTACTTATTACTGTCTTTAGTGGTAGCCCGCTATTTGGAATTTTGCTTGTACTGATGTCTAAATGGCGTATTTTTGCGGTAAGACGACGTTATTTGTGGCTTAATATTAAATCTAATTTGGTTGATTTAATTGTTGGGTTAAGCGTGGTGCTTTTAACATATTACGCTGGGAGTACACTTCTTCCTGTTGATTTTATTTTGATGATAATTTATGTAATCTGGCTATTAATTATCAAGCCTATGTCGACAGAAGTGGCAAATTTGATTCAATCTCTAATTGCGGTCTTTTTGGGTATTTCTGCTACGACGATAATGACTGCAGGAAATAACGTATTAATTGCAGTGCTGCTGGCGTTTTTGGTTGGCTATGCTGCAAGTCGACATGTGCTAGTCCAGACAGACGATAAGGATTTTACTTTGACTACTCTCGTATGCGGCTTGATCTTTGCGGAAGTAGCTTGGCTTTGCCACTCTTGGGCAATCGTTTATACTTTTGGTGACACTGGTATTCGTATTCCGCAAGCAGCATTAATATTGACGATTTTTGCCTTCATCTATAATTATGCAAGACAGGCGGTAGTGCGTCACCAAGAAGATTTTAGATTTCGTGATATTCTGGCGCCAGTCTTATTCGGGGTAATTTTGATTGGAATAATCGTAATTTGGTTTAGTAATCCAATATTTAATATATAAAGGAGAAAAAATGGAAGAAAAAAAGGGTGAAATTATTGAAGCCGAGAAAAAAAATATTAAGAAAGAAGAACTTGACGATACGCGTTCAAAGTCGAAAAATGGCACGGTTGCAATTGTGCTTGCTAGCATCGCTTTAGTCTTGTCTGGCGTGAATGTCTTCTTTTCGTATCAAAGTTACGAAAAAGCCTCTACGCCACTGACTATCCTGAATAGTGGAGCAGACGGAAATTCCGCAAATTTTGTCGAGGGTTCGGTAGCAGATATTGTCGAAAAGGTATCTGAGAGTGTAGTATCCATAGTTACTTCAATAAAAAATACTAGCTTTTTTGGGAGAAGCTATGATTCTTCGGCGGCTGGTACAGGTGTTATTGTAACATCTGATGGCTATATTTTAACAAATAAACACGTTATTGACGGTGCATCAAAAATTAATGTTATCCTAGACGATGGTACAACTTTTGAAGATGTGGATTTAGTGGAAGTAGATCCATTAAACGATATTGCGTTTTTAAAAATTGATGACGTGGATAATCTGAAAGCAGCTACACTTGGTGATTCCAAAACTATTTCTGTCGGACAACAAGTAATTGCAATTGGTAACGCGTTGGGTCAATACCAAAATACCGTAACTTCTGGTATTATTTCTGGCACTGGACGTACTCTTACCGCCACTGATAGTACTGGTTCTATGAGCGAACAGCTTAACGATATGATACAGACAGATGCTGCAATTAATTCTGGCAACTCCGGAGGACCTTTGATTAATGCGGCCGGCGAAGTTATCGGAATCAATACTGCTACTGGTGCTTTGGCTGAAAATATGGGTTTTGCCATCCCTATCTCTTCGATAAAAGGTATGCTCGCCCAGTTAAAGGAATCAGGTAAAGCAGATAGAGCGTATGTAGGAGTGTATAGCGTGGAAATTACTCCAGCACTTGCTAAAGAGTATAATTTGCCTGTTTCGACTGGGGAATATTTATACAATAGCGCAATGTATTCGGCTGTGCTTTCTGATAGCCCAGCAGCGAAGGCAGGAC
>CAKUXN010000065.1 GCA_934700415.1 uncultured Candidatus Saccharibacteria bacterium
GTGTTGGTAGTGGCGGCCTCCTACTCCTAGCTGGTAAAGAAATCCAAAAGCAAGGCTCTAATAACTTTGCTCTCTACGGCCAAGAATCCAAAGGCTCTACATATCAACTTTGCCGCATGAATATGTATTTGCACGGTATGGATTCCGCACAAATTGAATGGGGTGACACCTTAAACGAACCAATGCTCGTAGAAGACGATCATCTTATGAAATTCGATATCGAGGTCGCCAATCCACCATTTTCGCTGGATAAGTGGGGATACGAGAAAGCTTCTAGTGATAAATACAATCGTTTTTGGCGCGGTTTACCACCAAAATCGAAGGGCGATTATGCCTTTATCTCTCACATGGTAGAAACATTGAAGCCCAAAACTGGCCGCATGGCAGTTATCGTTCCGCATGGTGTTCTATTCCGCGGAGCCAGTGAAGGCAGAATCCGCGAGAGCCTAATTAAAGAAAACTTAATTGATGCTGTTATTGGTTTGCCAGCCGGCCTTTTCCAAACTACTAGTATTCCAGTCGCAATTCTGATCATAGACCGCGCACGAGAAAAAAATGGTGAACGCGAAAACGAAGATAAAATTCTCTTTATCGAGGCATCTAAAGAATACAAGCCAGGCAAAGCCATGAACTCGCTTGAGCCAGAAAACGCTGACAAGATTTTTAACACCTTTAACGACCGTAAAGAAATTGACCGCTTCTCTCGTCTCGTCCCAATTTCCGAAATCGCCGAAAATGACTATAATCTAAACATCACCCGCTATGTAGATACCTTTGAACCAGAACCAGAAATTGATATCAAAGCCACTCTCAAAGAAATCGCCGAGCTAAAGCCAAAAATAGCAGAACTTGAGAAAAAGATGGACGAATATTTGAAGAAATTGGGGATAAAATAATATGGCCGAACAACTATTACTTATTGACGGAATAGCCTGGCAAATAAGCAGAAGCATTAATGGCGTTTATAGAGCTACGCCAATCTGTCCAATACATAGAATGGAATTAGATGTGCCTGGACCATATTCTCGAACACTGAAATGCCCAGATTGTGAAAAAAGATACGAGATTCCCAAGGATTATTGCAACGAAAACAAATACGCTATAGAAAAATATAAAGCCATCATACGACAAAGTTGGAGTTTAATCGATGTTGATGGAGTTCTAACGCCAGTTACGAAAAAGGAGAAAATAGGCAAAAGCGAATATTTTTGCACAGCTCAAGTTCGTGATTCCAAGCGTGGTCCACAAGTAGTGATCTATGCCGGTAAAAAGGGACGATCAGGTAAAAGCCAAATCTTCATCACTCCCGAAGAGCGTCGCCTTTCCTTCGATCAAAACGACATAAATCCTGCGGATATCTTCACGAAAATCACCGCCGAATTTAATGACGGAACAAAACACACAGTAGAGAGAAACAGTAATGAAGAATAAAACTATTCCCCCTAAATCCAGAATGGAAAAATTTACTTGCCCTTATTGCAACGCTATATCTGGACAATTATGGGGGTCACTATTAGCTAACGGAGATGTTTCCAAAATACCAAATGTATCACCCATGACAGCTGGATGGCTAAGAAGCACAAGCCAGTGGAAAAACATAATAAACGAAGACGGAAATTGGATAATATCTTGTTGTGAAAATTGTAGAAGAATATGCATTTGGCGGAATGAACAATTAATACATCCAGACATTATTGTTGTAGATGAACCAAATGAAGATTTACCAAAAGACATAAAAAACGACTACTTGGAAGCCGCGTCAATATTGAATAAATCACCTCGTGGCGCAGCTGCGCTACTGAGGCTAGCAGTTCAAAAATTGTGCATTCACTTGGGCGAAAAAGGCGACGATTTAAATCATGACATAGGTGAACTTGTAAGAAAAGGCCTTCCTGTCGGGATAGAAAAAGCATTGGATTCAGTACGAATAATAGGAAATAATGCAGTCCACCCAGGAGAAATCAACTTAAAAGATAACCCAGAAATTGCCACAAAACTCTTCTCGATTATAAATTTCATAACAGAAAAAATGATTACCGAGCCAAAAGAATTAGAGTCTTTTTATGATAAAACTATTCCAGACAGCAAAAAAGAACAAATTAAACGACGAGATAAAAAACAATGAAAAATAACTGGCAAATAATACCGTTAGGTGAAATAGGCACACTCGAGCGCGGTAAAGGTTTACAAAAAAATGATTTTACGAAAACAGGTACTCCGTGCATTCATTACGGGCAAATCTTCACACATTATAGTGGTTTTACAGATAAAACC
>CAKUXN010000066.1 GCA_934700415.1 uncultured Candidatus Saccharibacteria bacterium
ATAGATAATAGGTCCTATTATTACATATATATAATATGAGAAGAATCTCCAGAACAACATTGCCCAAAATACATAACCAGTAGAAAGCGCCGAAAACACTAAGAAAAAAGTTCCCTCTGCGGCACCAGAATTACCAGGAGTAGGAATAAAATATACAGCACTCATGACTGCAATCGTGAGGGCGAAACATTCTATAAAATTTACATTTCCACCAAAAGCCGTTAATACAAAAAACGGGATAGCGGCAATAAGCGCATTAAATAACGTTGAGAAAAGGACAGTCTGGAAGAATAGCCCACGTGATTTTAGAATTATTTTTACGGATTTAGCATATTCAGTCACTTCGTTTTCGATTTTTTGTAAAACCTTATCACGATTTTTGACCAGACGTAATTTTGCTAAAATTTTAACAATAAATTTCAAAAAGTTAGAAGTGGCTTTCGGGAAAAAGCTAACTCCGAACACCATTATTGGCCAAAACGCATGGAATAAAAGACCGATCCAGGCTGTAACCATCAAGGCAGTATTTTTCTGTAAAACATTTCCAAAAACAAAACAAATTATCGCTAGTAGTAGAAATCCTATTTGGTTTGAAATCATTCCAAAAATTGGTATCGAAGTGGAGGCGCCATTAAGCAAACCGCTATTATGACGCATATAATAAATTTGGAATGGTTGTCCACCCACAGCGGCAGGAGTAATGTTGTCATAATATTTCCCCAAAAGCACCGTTCTTCTTGCCACTTTCCAAGCATTTTTTCTAATATGTTTAGTTTCCTCAGTTGTTAATTTTTCATTAATGGCTAAACGTTTTATCATTAAGACATACTTGAATATTTCAAAAATGATGGCTACTACGAAGCATAAGGTGGCCGGGATTAAAAGCCACCAGTTGATTTTTATTTTAGAAAGATCGGTAACGTTACTAGAATTGCCGAATTCAGATACGGCAGTAATAGTTATTACCGCTACATTTATAGCTATAAACAAAAGTACACCTAGAATTTTTTTCCAGTTTTTCTTTGACGAAGGGGCTTGTTTGTCTTGTTTTTTCATGTGTTTTAATTTAAACTTTACCAGTAGCTCTGATATTTGGATATTCGTCAAGTAAAACTCGGATACAGCCAGCAATAGGTACAGCGATAATTGCACCAAGTAGACCAAACATATACATACCAATTACGATGGCGGCAAGAATTGCTACAGCTGGAAGATTGAGCGCACTTCCCTGAATTTTCGGCGCAATTACATTGTTTTCTATCTGCGCATATATTATATATACTACCGCAAAAATAATCGCCGCAGCAGGACTATTAAATAGCAGAATTAATGTTACGAGTGTACCGCCAATAAATTGACCAAACATCGGGATTAAATAAAATAGCATCGTAATCATGCCCATCGGAATTGCTAAATTGGTTGGAATGTTCGTAAATAATGACAACAAGAATACAATCAATCCTGAGGCGCAGCCGTCAATAGCTGCAACAACGACTTGTCGCGATACGTATGTAGACACAACATTAGCCATGCGCGCAGTGATTCTCTTCGCGACAGTTATTGGTTTTTTGTTTTCTTCACCATCACTTACACTTTTCCAGAAAAGCTCCATTAACCCAGGCCCCTCTAGTAGGAATAATAAAGTTAACACTAATACTAATACTACTTTCATAATGATATCCGCAATGCTACTTACGCTCGCGACAACATCAGACCCAAAAGTACCGAGTAGTGAGCTTGAAAGCGATGACAAAGCGTTACTAATTTCGTTTTGTAAATTCTCAATACCAAAATTTTTACCAAAGGCATTAACCCCCTCCCAACCACCAAAATTCTTTTCAAACATTTCGGGTGCCTGCTGAATAAATTTAGCGGTTTCATTGATCACAACTGGACCGACGATGGCGATGATGCCGCCAATTACTAAGACTACAATAAAGTATGCCAAAACCGCCGAAGCAGTCTGATGCTTTTTCTCAGTGCCAAAGTGACGATTAAAAAAATTATTTACTTTACGCACCAAAGGTTTAAGCGCTAAAGCCAAGAAAATTGAAATGCCAATAATTACCAAACCAGACAGTGCTGAGTACAAAAATAGCAACACCAAGCCAATACCTAGCGGAACCAGCCAAAATTTCACGACACACGTTCTACGAACTTTCTACGAATTGTTTTTGAATTGCTCTACGAGAAATTCTACGATATCGTGTCGGCAGATATGACCTATACATGGGTTAACGCTGAGGACCCCACTGA
>CAKUXN010000067.1 GCA_934700415.1 uncultured Candidatus Saccharibacteria bacterium
GTCCAACCTAGCCATCCATGTTCAACTGGATTTACTCCAGTGCGAATTGAAGTAGTAGCAGCAGTTGTAGTTGCCGGAAAAACAGTAGTAATAGACTTTGCTAGATTCTTGCGGAAAAAAGAATCTTCTGGTAGGGTTCGCTCAATAATCTTTGTCCCCATACCATCAAGCAAAATCACAACAACATTAGTAGGTTCGTGTTCTTCTAGATATTCATCGATAAACCCCAGAGTTTTATGATTAAAAGGTAGCCCAAAATAATTTCTAATTGAACAAGCTAAATTGGTTAAACATTCGTTATAATTATTCTTGACTTGCATAGTCTTTTATTTCCGCTAGGGCATCTTTTGCTAAAGAAATAATATTAGCATAAACCTCTTTAGATCTCTCGATTCCGTCATTTATTGATTCAAGCTTAGAAACCATTTTAGTGGTTATCGGGAAGATATCGTCAAAGTTGCCAAAGCCTAATTGGTTCCATTTCAAAATTAATGCACCAATACTATCTTTGTCATAATCATCCGCATAACAATCTATGGCATAAAAAAAATCTTTCGGTTTTTCCGACGCAATATATTCTAACTCTCTCATTATGCCATTTAATATTTCTTGCTTTTTCATACTTTTATTATACCATGACGTGCTTATATGAAAAAGGTCACGAATATTCGTGACCTTTTAATGGTTGACTAAATCCCTGAGGATTAATCCGTAGGTTTTTTGTGATAATCTGGATGCGATTTTGGTAAACGCGTATCGGTCCAGTGGACATTCTCTTCATGGACACCATCTTTAGTATCCCTAGAGACTCTGACGCCATCATCATAGTATTGAGTAGAATAACCGATAACGCCAGGTTTCTTTCCGTTATACCAATCCTGGTCCTTGCCACGGAACGAGCTATTTGGCCGGAGCTTAATTCCTCCCTCTATGCCCGTTACCTGGTGCCCTGGTCTTGCACCACGACCATAAATCGTTACTCCATTACTACTATCATTAGTAAAATTCTGATGCCCATGCTCAGAGAACGCATCACGATTATAGGTCTTGTTGCCGAACCGTTAGAATCGATCTTCACTTTAATGGAGATTGCTTAGTTGCTTAATTTTGATAGGTATAATCATATTTATTCTCCTTATGAGTTAGGTTAATATTACTTATGTAAATAACCCACGTGTTCCAAAATGCGAAATAAAGGTGCTATTAGAAAAATATCTAATCTATCCGTGCATTTAGAATGTGCAGATTAGATACTTTTATTGGTTATACGAGCTCAACAGCGAGTTCAAATATAGTACTGATGACCTCGATAAAACCAACAAAAAATGACACCTTTTACAGTATCATTAATAAAACATTATATGGTGCGAATGAAGAGACTCTAACTCTCGACCTCTTCCTTGGCAAGGAAGCGCTCTAAACAACTGAGCTACATTCGCACGTTAGGTACATTATAACACAACTTTGATTTTTGTACAACGTAAAATGCTGTGATATAATAAATATAGTAAAATTTAAAAGGAGATAATATGCCCGTAGGTGGAATTATAGCGATCGTGGTTGTAGTAGTAATAGTACTATTAATCGCGCTCATTGTGGGGATTTATAATAGTTTAGTAACGCTCAATGAGCGTGTAAATGAGGCTTGGTCTGATATTACAGTTCAGCTCAAGTATCGTGCGGATTTGATTCCAAACGTCGTAGAAACGGTTAAGGGTTATGCGAAGCACGAAAAAGAAACTTTCAAAATGGTGACCGAGGCTCGTTCGGCCGTGATGGGTGCTAAGACAGTAAAACAAGCTGCTGAAGCCGAAAAAGAAATGCAAGGTGCGCTCGGCCGAATTTTTGCAATTGCAGAAGCCTATCCAGAGCTTAAAGCAAATTCAAACTTTGTAAAATTGCAAGAACAATTGCAAGACGTAGAAGACAAAATTCAAGCTGCACGCAGATTTTACAATGCTGGCGCCAAGGAACTTAATACCAAAATTAAGACTTTCCCAACTAATTTGATCAATAATATTATTGGCCACTTTAAGAAACGTGATTACTTTGAAGTAGCAGAATCTGAAAAAGCTAAAATCGAAAAAGCTCCAGAAGTTAAGTTTTAGTTTTGTGGCGCCACGATTAAAAGTGGCGCCTTTAAAG
>CAKUXN010000068.1 GCA_934700415.1 uncultured Candidatus Saccharibacteria bacterium
ATATACGGCATTATTGGCTTGTGCACCAGAGTGTGGTTGAACATTGGCATGATCAGCATGAAAAAGTCGGCATGCGCGGTCGATAGCTAATCGTTCGATGCGGTCGACATTGATTTGACCCCCATAGTAACGATAATTTGGTAGGACTTCTTCGGAAATCTTTGCTTCATTCCAACCTGGAACACCCTCAAAACTTGGATAGCCTTCGGAATATTTATTAGTTAATATTGAGCCCATGGCTTCTAAAACGTCTTTTGAAACGTAATTTTCACTTGGGATCAATTCTAGCCCTTCGCTTTGGCGTTTTTTCTCTTGGTCAATTAAATTAAATACTAAATCTTTCATATTTATTCCTTAATTATTGTTAAGAGGGTTCTACTGGTTCTTCTTCTCTCATTCAGAACCGCTGCCCATTAACTACATTAATGTATATTTGGTGAAACAAAATGTTAAATCATTTTCTGATCCTTCCTTGATGATTTCTTTCTGGTATTTTGATTTATTGAATTCAGGGAAGAAAGCGTCGGCTTCGGTAGTGGCGGCGATTTCAGTAAGGTAAAGGTTTTTGGCGTAGGGAAGCGCTTCGCGATAAATTGTAGCACCACCAATGACGAAATATTCGGGCTCGTCGCTTTGGTGTTTTTTCAAAAAAGCATGTAAATCGTGAACTGGCGTAACATTTGAAGGTAAATCTTCGGTCTTAAAGGCTGCGACGTAGTTGTCGCGACCAGGTAATGGCCGACCGATACTCTCAAAAGTTTTCTTGCCCATTAAAACTGGATGCCCCATAGTAGTTTTTTTAAAAAATTTCATATCTTCTTTGATATTGAAAACTAGATTACCTTTTAGTCCGAGTTCGTTTTTTTGACCAATTGCTGCAATGATACTAATCATTATTACTCCGTAACTGGCATGGAAATGGCGCCAAGATTTTCATAGCCTTCTAGTTTAATATCTTTAAGGGCGCGTGAACTGTCGAAATCATGAAAATTTTTGATGTCTGGATTGAGCCAGAGTTTGGGTGTTTTCGGTAAAGTGCCTTTTTTAATGGCTTCGTCATAACGAGAGATTTGTTCTTTGATACCGTCGATTTGATTTTCGTAAATATGGGCATCGTTGGTGATAAAAGTAAACTGACCAGGTTTTGCGCCGATACACTGAGCAATCAAATGACAAAGTACGGCATATTGTGCCACATTGAACGGGAGGCCTAGGGGGACATCAGATGAACGCGAGGTAACGAGGACATTTAGGCGTCCGTCGATAAGATTCCATTGCGAATTCCAGACGCAAGAGGGAAGAGCGGCGGTTTCAAGCCATTCATTTTGCCAAAGGCTCATAACCATACGGCGATTGCCAGGATTTTCTTTGAGAGTAGTAATGAGATTATCAATAAGATTATATCTTTTAACGATCCAGCCGTAAGCCGTGCCGATCGTGTGCGCGAAATCTTCCTTTTTCTCATTAGGATGGTTTTTGACATAGATTTCGTTAATATTGCGACCCATATAGGTACCGCCTTCGGCAATTTCCCACTCGTTCCAGATTTTAATGCCGCGGTCATGAAGCCAGCGAACGTCGTTGGAGGCCTGTTGATAAATCCAGAGCATTTCGAGGGTAGCAGTTTTAAAAGCGACTTTCTTAGAAACTAAAATTGGAAATTCTTTTTCCAAGTTGAATTGTAAAACTTGGTGTGGTAAACGAATAGTGCGCGACTCGGAAGCCCCTTGGGCTGTATGATCAGGGATAGCAGTAGCAACTTTGCTATCGCGATGATCGGATTTTTTGTAGTTGATAATTTTTTCGCCGTGATTCAGGATTCGTCGGCATAAATCAATATATTGATCGTCGAATTTGCTCATTTTACCTCCAATTTTTCTCATTATAGCATAAAGTAAGAAAAAGTTGTACCCCTTAAGGTCGAAAAAATCGACCTTTTTTTAATGCTCGATGAGGATGGAATTCGAGTTCACAAAATTGCATCTTCATGCAGGCTCTTAAAAACTGGTGACGGAAACTCGGCAGGCTCGATATAGCTGCGCAGGAAACGAAAGTCACCAAAGGGTCACCAAATATCAAACCAAAGAAAGGAGCACAAATGCTTAGAAAAAT
>CAKUXN010000069.1 GCA_934700415.1 uncultured Candidatus Saccharibacteria bacterium
GCTATTTTTTTAAAAGGAGAGTTTATGGTGAAGATATATGATTGTGGTTTATAGATTTGGACCAACTGATAAATCAGAAGATATGGAAGATATAATAAAAGAATTACTTTCAGCATGATGGTGCTGGCGGTCTAGTGACGTTACTAGTAACTAAATGATTGAACGTGATATAATGAGGGTATATTAACGGAGGAAAAGAGATGTGTGGGATTGTGGGGTATGTAGGAAATAAGAAAGCACAGGATTTTTTGATTTCTGGTTTGAAGCGTTTGGAATATAGAGGATACGATTCGGCAGGGATTGTGACTTTAGCGGAAGATGGAGAAGCGACACTGCTTCGCGCAAAAGGTAAAATTGCGAACTTGGAAGAAAAGTTAGCGAAAAATAAACGTGAAGACAAGATTGGTATCGGGCATACACGTTGGGCGACTCATGGCGAACCATCGGAAACGAATGCACATCCGCATCAAGCAGAAGATATTTATGTAGTGCATAATGGCATTATTGAAAATTACAAGGAGCTCAAGGCTGCGTTAACAGAACACGAATTCAAATCAGAGACCGATACGGAAGTTTTGGCGGCTTTAATTGAATCATTTTATAAAGGTGGCAAATATCCACTTGCAAACGCAGTAGTACAGGCGCTCAAGTTAGTAAAAGGTACTTACGGAATTGCGGTAGTGTCAATTAAAAGTCCAGATGAAATTGTAGTGGCAAGGTCTGGTTCGCCACTCGTAATTGGTGTGGGGCATGATGAAACGTTGATAGCTTCAGATGCATCGGCACTTGTGGGTCATACAAGACAAGCGATTTATCTGAATGATGGTGAAGTAGCGAGAGTAACTAAAAATAGCATTGAAATCCGAACGCTTAATGCAGAGCCAGTATCGGCAAAAGTTGAGAAAATTGAAACGAGCCTCGCGGCGATTCAAAAGGGTGGTTACGAACATTTCTTGTTGAAAGAAATCATGGAGCAACCAGAATCTCTCAAAGAGACTTTGCGTGGTAGAGTGAATCTTGAAAATAATACGGTACATCTAGGTGGACCGGGGCTTTCGGAAGCGGAATTACGTAAAATTAAGCATTTGGTGATAGTGGGTTGTGGCACTGCATATCACGCTGGGCTTCTTGCGGGATATTATATTGAACAATTTACGCCTGAAATTACAGTAGAAACGGTGATTGCTTCGGAATATCGTTACCGAAACGCTTATATTCCAAAAGATTCTGTAGCTCTTATTGTATCGCAGTCGGGGGAGACGGCGGATACTTTGGCGTGCCTTCGCGAAATTAAAAAACAGGGCATTAAGACTATCGGGATCGTGAATGCGATTGGTTCGACTATTTCGCGTGAAGTGGATGGTGGCACTTATGTACATGTGGGGCCAGAAATTTCAGTGGCGTCGACTAAAGCTTTCACATCACAAGTAATTGCGATGGTGATGTTTGGTTTAACTATCGCGCAAGCCAAAGGTGTGAAGCCAGGAAACCTAGCTCCATATGTGAAAGAAATTGCAAAATTGCCAGAAGAAATTCGCTTAGTATTAAAAGAAGTAGAAGAGGATGTTAAGAAAATTGCAGATGAACATAAGTCCTATGATCATGCGATTTATTTAGGGCGAGGTACTGCATACCCGACGGCGATGGAGGGGGCTTTAAAATTAAAAGAGATTTCATATGTCGATGCAAATGCTTATGCTTTTGGAGAACTGAAACATGGGCCTTTGGCACTCATTGATGATCGTTTCTTTGAAATTGCACTTTTGCCAGAAGGACATTTGTATGACAAAGCGATTTCAAATGTGCAAGAAGTGTTGGCACGAAATGGTCATATCATTGCAGTAACGAATGCAACTGACTTTGACTTACCAGTAGAGAATATTGTAAAAATTACAACATCACTTAAAATTTTCACACCGATTTTGATGAACCTGGTTTCACAACTGTTTGCGTATTATATGACAATTGCGAAAGGTTATAACGTGGATC
>CAKUXN010000070.1 GCA_934700415.1 uncultured Candidatus Saccharibacteria bacterium
CCTCTTCTTATGGTAAGCCACGACAGCGGGTAAAATTTGCGTAGTTTTGCCAGAACCCGATAAGCCTGCGATACGGATAAATTGGCGAGTCTTGGTGCAACCCTCAGTAAAATCTTTAATAATTCGACTAGCGATGGTGGGATATTCGGCGAGACCGACTTGCCACTTAGGCTTAACTTTGCTTGGCCAGTGGGATTTCATGTAATCGATAGTCTTAATCAAATCTGGATTATTGTCCATATTGTTCCCTTCTATTTTTTAATTACTTTGAGTGGCTTAGAGGCTTTTTTCACTTCGATTTTTTTGACGTCTTTAAAAATACGATATTCGCCTTCGGCTTGAAGTTCGACCGTGGCAGGATTTATAAATTCTAATATGTCGCCTTCGGTTTCGCAGCCTGGTATACGGGCCAAGATACTAATGGTCATCAATTTGGAGAGGCGCCAAAAATTAGCTAGGCGGTCGGTCATACTGCGGAATTTTTTGGGGATTCGGTAATCATAACCACCTTTCATGACGCGACACATGGAGCGACCATTGACTGCGGCATAGTCGGTAGTTTTTTTGGGCTGCAACTTGCCGTTTAATTTAAAGTCAGGAATAAACTGTTTTTTGTGGCGATTTTTAAAATACCATTTGGCAAGATAAATATATGAGCGCCATGAGCTCTTGTGGCCTTTCTGTAAATTCTTACGAATCTTTTTGTCGTCAAAAAGTTCTACGGCTTCGGCGGTCATACCGATGGTGACATAACATGTGGCGTAACGCCAGTGCTCACCGTCTACGATGATGTCCAGAGGATACAAGTAGCCAGATTGGCTTTTCTCACTTATATCTTCGAATTTCATGGTGCCGAGGGTGCGGGCAAGGTCGTTGAAGGTGCCGTATGGGAGGACAGCGAGGGTGGCGTCTTTTTTAGAATTCATGATGCCGTTTGCTGTGATCGCCGCAGTAGCATCACCACCAGCAGCGAGAACAAGATCGCCGTTCTCTAAAACTTTCATAAGGCGCTTCATGTTGTCTTCAAAGTTGGTCTTTTCAATAGCAAATTTTCCAATCATGGTGCCTTTGATTTTTGTGACACGATTTAAAACTTCATCTTTAACGTGAATGTAGTTAGATGAGTTCGGATTGTAGACAACAAGAAGTCGTTTCATATAAAACGACCTTATTAAACACCATTGAAGCCTGGTAGGAGCCAATACAACAAAGCATAAACTACTGCATAGGCGACTAGGCCAATAATGACTTCAAAGATGCGGCGCTTGGATTTTTTGATTTGATCTTCGTTGCCACCGGCAGTAAGGTATTGAGTACCAGAAACAACGATACCAATTGTGGCAAGTACGGCAATACCAGCAGTCATAATGTTAACTACGAGGCGAAGAACTTCAATAATAGCAGAGCCATCACCATTTTTATCGCAAGAACAGCCATTTTCGCCAAGAATTGAGGTAGGGACACAGCCTTCTGGGCATTCTCCAGCGGCGAAAACTGGGGCCGCAATCATAAAAAGGCTCATTACTATCGCAATGATACTTAGTAAAAATTTTTTCATATTTCTCCTATCTTAGGTATTCGTGTAGTTTTTTGGTGTCTTTGTTCTTGCGAAGTTTGGATAAAGCCTTTGCTTCAATTTGGCGAATACGCTCACGAGTAACATCAAATTCATTACCGACCTCTTCCAAAGTATGAGGG
>CAKUXN010000071.1 GCA_934700415.1 uncultured Candidatus Saccharibacteria bacterium
GGACGACTTTGTCGGTTTCATACATTTTGGCAAGTGTGTCTAATCGTCCATCTGGTACGGGTACGATGCCTACGTTTGGCTCGATGGTAGCAAAAGGATAATTCGCGGCGAGAGCACCAGCGTTTGTTAAGGCATTAAACAATGTGGATTTACCAACATTTGGTAATCCTATGATTCCGATTTTTAAATTCATAACCAACCTGTGATATCTGTTATTATTAGTATAGTCATACCATATTTACTATAATATAGGATATGGATATAGTCAATGCGGTTTTAGTGGAGGTTGAAGATCTTTATGATCGTTGATACTCGTGGCCACCATCTACGGCTATATATCTGCATCTACACTCCACGAAATACTTTCCTGCATGTATTCCTCGACAATCTCAACCACAACTTTTATATTGTCTGTACAATTTTTAAAGATTATTTTATCAAAAACAATTTCTGGATATTTTCGAATTGGATCGGCGAGTAATGCGTGGATAAATGACTGTGTGGCCCCAGTAACCTTTTCAAAATCAATCGTTATATTTTCTTTTTTTTCAAGGCATGGCAGAATAGTTTCTAACCGAATTTTTCTAGCGATATCTTTGTTTTCGCCATAATCTCCGATATATTTAAACATCTTTATTATCATACAAACTTAAATCTCCTATATTGACGTTTTTGTCGTAGACGTATAGCATCTCCATAACTAGTGCGTATTTTAGCTAAGAGTTTGTCGAATTCGTCCAAGTCACTATCTAGTGTCAGATCAATTGCGACTAGTGTCCCATGAAAGTACGGAGCATTAGTTCTTTCCGAATGGCGATCATCTTCTGGGTTAATTGTTAGTCGAGGATTTTCGGAACGTTTATCTCGCAATAGAAGTTTATATATACCCGATCCGCTGTATATCATAAAGTAATTTCGGGCAACTTTGGCAATTGACTTAATAAAGAACAACCCTGCTCCAGCATTATCTCCGGTTCCACCTGCATTAGTGGTGGTTCCAGAAACTCCTGGAGTCAATGCCCATTTAATGGCATCGACATCATTTTCTGTGTGATTTGGCCAAAATTTACTTAAGCTTTGACGTATTCCAATTCCGTTATCACATATTCCTATACGAATAGTATTAGACTTCTTATAGTATTGAGCAGCAACTATTGCCCCAGTTTTGCTCATGGAGTGCTCCAAGACGTTCCTGATTAATTCTCCGACAACATATTTTATTGCACCTGCCTTTTCTGATGGAAGATGGAGTAAGGGAATCATTTCGGAGATAAAACGTGATTGTTCGTCCGGTGTTTTAATTATGGTTAATGGAACAAAACGGCCAGAAGGATCTTTCTTGTTTATCGAATATGGTGATTTTTGAGAGGTGAAGTTGAATAATCCCATACTATCAAGGTATGATCCGGAAGATGCGGTTAGATTTGGGATTTTCACCTTATCTTTCCCAACCTGCAGAGCAAGTGACGCTGCTAACGTCAAAATTGCAGGATGGATGTTAATCCATTTCGGATGAGTTTCTATTACTAGAT
>CAKUXN010000072.1 GCA_934700415.1 uncultured Candidatus Saccharibacteria bacterium
GAATAATATATGGCCAGCAGTTACCTTATAATTATGATATTTTCTGGAATGGTTAAGTAATAATTTATAAAATTGCAACTGTAACATATATTGGAACAAGATCGGTTTTGATTTCAAATTCCCATCATAATATGAGCCGGTTTTGTAATCGTATACTTCTATGGTTTTTGCATCCTCGTCGATTATAAAATGGTCGATTTTACCAGAAATCGGTATGCCATCTACGACAATTTTATCACTACTGAAATTTACTTCTGCTTCACCATTTCTAATGATATCACCAAATCTTTCCAGAGAAAGCAATATATTTTCGGGTCCTTTTTCGCGAAGAGATTTTTTAGTATCAGGTGAAGCATCATATTTTTCTAGTTCATCTAAATAGAATTGAATCGCCTCCTCGTTTGTAAGATTAGATTTAGTCACCTTTTCAAAAGTAGTGTGCATTAAGTTTCCAAATACTAGCTGTTCAGCATCAGATTCACCGGGCGCCCCAAGAATGTATCTCTCAAAGAAAGCTTCTGGTCCGCTATATATAATATCTACAAAAGTCGTAAGAGCTGAAGCCGACATGCGAAAAGTTTTCATTTTATCTTCATAAAAACTCCGCATCGAAGGAGATTTTGCCAAATACGGTGTTAGCCAATTTAAAACATTTTTTTCACGTTCGTTAATTCTCGTAGTACTCAAAATTTGCTTCACCGTGCGAGTTGGCAAAAATGGCGAAACGATTATTTCGCCCGCATCAGTTTTTTCGGTATACTCTTCAAAGTATTCCAATCTCTCAGGCGATTTGCCATTAAAATCATGAATTGAATTGGTAATATACAAATTCGTCTTAGCTCTAGTTAAAGCAACGTAGAGAACTCGCAATTTTTCACTATCAGTAAGTCCAGTATGTCTAATGTGGGTTAAATTTTTCGGCAAGGATAGAAAATTATTATTTCCCTTTCCTTTTCCCCAAGCAGTATGGTCAGCAGAGATAATAAATACATATTCAAATTCAAGCCCCTTAGCTTTATGCGCGGTCAAAATCTGAACTGCTTCATCAGCGTCGCGGTAAGGGCTCGTGGTATTAAGAGGCATACCAGCCGATTCGTAATCATCAAGCATTTCAATCAAATCACCTAATCGTAAATGTTTATCTCCAAAGTGACGAACTAATTTCCCGTTTAGTGAGGCAAGATTTTCATAAAAATGGAATCTGTCATATTCGCTAAGTCTGTCTAGATTCATTATATTAGAAAAATGAAACAGAAGATTGCTTAACGGTTCGGTAAAAGAACGACCAGCGAAATCAGCTAATTTGTTCAACACATCCTTAATATTTTGATCGCCATTCTCGATTAAATAATCAAATGCTGCTTTATGGTTTATTTTAGCCTCATTAATTAATTTGATTACACTAATTAAAGAAACTTCAAAAAATGGATAAGATAAAATCTCCATGATTTGCACCGTAGGTTTAGTCTCGCTTGCAAGTTCAAAAATAAAACGCGATAAGGTAAAGAG